>NZ_JAHHPQ010000156.1:0-5471 GCF_024606245.1 Endozoicomonas sp. SESOKO2 | reverse complement strand
TCCCTGATCTATGCTGTTTTTTCAGTTTTTGTCGGGATGGTTATGGAAAAGTCGTTATTTTCAGAGCTCAAGCGTATTGGCATTGATGAAGAACTGGCCAGTAAGGTCAGTGCTTCCCTTGATCCGGAATACAACGCCAGTAAAAAGGATATCCTGATTATGCAGGAAGCCATTATGCAGTTACAGCTACAAGGTGAGCGAAATTATCAGTCACTGAGTTCGGATATCAGTGCCTTGCGTACTGAGCTGCACAGGGAAATAGCCGGTGTGCGAACCGAACTGCATAAGGAGATTGCCGGTGTTCGTGCTGAAATCAGCGATGTACGTGCTGAAATCAGCGATGTACACACCGAAATGGGCTCTTTTAGTCGGCAATACATCATTACCTTTCTGAGCCTGATTACCACCATTATCAGCGTTTTTGTCATTAATTGGCACTTTCACCAGTAACGCAAAGGCGTATGGGTTGTAGTGATTCTGCCCCTGATAGTAACGTCGAGCATCCTGATTGCTACCTTACATCGACGGGGCCGGACCATACCACGAATGACTGGCCTGAGGCGCAGCGACTGGCTGTCGACCTCAGCCTTGCAGGGATTCCACCATCTCTTCTTTCAGGTAAGCATCCAGCTCTGTGTAACCGCCAATGTACTTTTGACCATGAAAAATCTGAGGTACGGTTTCAACCCGCTTTCCTACTGTTTTTTCCAGATCTGCCTTGGTGATGCCTTCCGCATGAATATCCACGTAGAGCATTGGCAGTCCACGGCTTTCCAGCACTTCTTTAGCTCGTACACAATAACCACAGCCCGGACGACCAAAAACGGTAAAACGATCCATAAAACCCACCTGACTCTAATCAGTATTAACTTTCAGAAATAGGAAAACGCCCACTATAAACGAGTTAGCGTGACGCACGAAATCAGTATTTTTTAACGGTTTGATAGAGAAAGTCTATCCGTCATTACCGAATACCCTAAATGCCTGTTAGTGAGTTTTGAGCAGCGGATTGCCCAGCTTTATGTTCTGAACTCCCCTTCCGCAAAAGCCCGGACTTTTTGACATGGCTACAACAGTGAACGATTCCCTTGAGCTGTTGTCTAAAAATACAAGGTCAAGCAAATGAGCTTGTTCTGAAGAAGATGACCATTTTCATAAGTTAGAGAGGTGTTAGTTATGCACAAAAAATATCTGACGATAATTTTGGCTGCTGTTTTATTCAGTGGTGCAGTTTGGGCAGCGGACTGTGTAAGAGGCTTTATTTCAGGCAGGTATACTGCCTACCCTGTCCAGAACCAGGGCAACGGGCTAGACCATAAAATATGGATTCTGGATTCTGAAAGCGGAGACGTTAAGTTTTGTACCAGAAAAAACTTTGGCGGCCCAATTGAATGTACAGATTTCTCAGATTGACCGCTTAAGGTTTTGTCCCATACATAGGTGCCGGACACATTGCTTTAAAAATTGAACGGCCTGCTTTCTACCCGTCAGGCCATTCGCTTTTGCTATCTCTGACCACTCAGCCCCCTGAAGTACTTTGGCAATCAATCCATTCAAAGCGTCCTGCGAGACAGAGCCATCAGAAACTTTTGATAACAGTAGGGAGCGAACAGCAGGAAGGCAACTTTCAAGCAATCGATCTGAATGGACAAACGATTTCAGGTCCATCCGATCTCGCTTATCTAAAGCAGTCTCAATGCTGGAATGACTTAAGTGAAGCATTACACGAACCAGATCAGGAGCCATTTCTTTGAATACCCCGGACAGCTGCATCAGAAAACCTGAGGTAAAACGAGACTGCATTTCCTTTGTCAGGAGACTGAATGCTTCATTCAGTGACTTCAAAACCATCATTGAGTAACAGCCACTGGCTGCTTCACGGGTAATGCCAACACGAACCGGGAGATAGCCCGAATCCCCCCAAAAAGCCGCCAGCTCTGACGTCGCACCAAAACTACTGCCCAAATAATCCAGTTTTCTGAGCTTTGCCTGCTCTTCAATACACTTCAACAGATGAGTGCCCAGCCCATTCCCCTGTAATGAAGGATGTACCGCTATTCGGATAACCCTCAGGCCAGTAAAGGCTGAAGCTTCCGGGAAACCACAATGATTACTCAGGGACTGAGGAATAAGATGACCCCGAACCCTGCGTTGCCCTAGCCAGACAGCTTCCTGCAAGTCGTCTTCTATGCCACCTTCAAGTGCCAGCAATGCCGTTGCAACGACACGTTCCTGATACCTGAGGCAGTAAACCTCGATATTCGGACCATCCAGAAGATGCCTGAGATCAAAAGGACGGGTTCGATAATGGGCGAATACCAGCAGACCAAACACATCAGCCAGCAGCCGATCGTCTTGAATCAGTTGAGCGGATTCAAGACGATCAAACGAACAATTATCAATACCTGCACCCTTTATCGTTTTATCTGAAACGGGTGAGGCATTCAGCATCAACGCCCTGAAAACAAAGGCTTCGAAAGGGTCATTATCAGCCCAGCGGATTGGCTGATTCAGATGCAACCCCTGCCATTTTGGCGTCAGTTCAGACAGTGTTGACTTGAACTTAATGGCAAAGCCCCTGCCCGTCCCTTCATAGCCATGCTGAGTGGATGAGAAAACAATTCGAGAATGATTCTTTAACAATTGGGTCAGTAGTGGCACCGGGATAGCAGCAGCTTCGTCCACCAGCATAAGCTCACAGTCTGAGTCACCAGCAGAATGCAGGAGTTCGTCGGGAGCTTTGAATTCGAGAATTTTGCCTTCCCAAAACAGTTTTCCCCGATGGGCTTCACACCCATCAAGTAGAGCTTCAGCAGAATGAAAGACGACTTCGGCAGAAGCCAGAGAGGGGGCTGTCACCCATATCCTTGAGAGCCCTGATTGCAGTAGCCGGACCGATGCAATACCCAGCGCAGCACTCTTGCCCCTGCCACGATCCGCAGTCAGCACTAATGGACGCCGACGATGGCCTTTTGCCACACGAAGAATGGACTCGACAGCCTTGGATTGATCCGATGTTCTGCAAATAGTGTCGTCTGGAGATTCTGCCTGCCCTGAATCAGGTAAACCACTGCAACAAATACCCTGTTGCCATCTTGCAACGCCGTTTTCACACAACAAAGAGAGTGTTTTTTCAGACTTGATAAGGTTGACCAGTCTTTTCAGATAGAGTCCCCGAATGTGCCCGGGTTGATATGGATAAACAGCGAGTCTTTTGTGGTCAGGGTCAGAGTATTCAGGCCAGTCATCCAGATCCGGTATCAGAAGTATGAAAAGCCCTCCACCTTTCAGAGCACCACTGAGCTGACCAAAGGCATCGACATCAAAACCGGAAAAGGCATTAAATACCACGAAGTCAATCTCACGCCCCAGCCAGCTGATAGCTTTTGGTGCAGAGATCGAAGTTTCATTTACCTTAAAGCGCTCACCCACCCAGAGTGTTTGCTGCCCTTGTGTCTTTGAAAACAGAAGTGCACTTGAAAGGAGACTCTCAGCCTGCTGTTGTGTCCAGGCTTCTGTTCCGGACAAAACCAACAAAGCACGGTGATTGTTTTCAGCCGCCCGTTTGAGGATAGAGGCAACGTTATCCATTCGCCGTCGTAATTTTTTCTGAAACCAAAGAATCCATCCATAATTCATACTCAGCAGGAACAAGACTGCCAAACTGCCTGGCGGGTGTAGCATAGTTGATGCCTCTTTCCACCGGGTAGCCTGAACCAGTCCAGGCTTTCAGCCCACCATTGAGAAGCCGAACATCCTTGACACCGGCATACTGAAGAACAAACAAAACGCGTGCGGCGGCAATCATATCGTCGCCATAAACGACGATTGGTGTATGTTTAGTGATACCCAGCCCAAGGAGAACTGATTTCAGCCGTTCTGACTCCTTGATAATCGACTCCAGGCTGCCTGTTTCAACGTGCAGAGCACCGGGAATATGCTGAACAACATAGCGAGCCCCTCTTCCCCAGGAGACATCCAGCACCATAAGGTCGGTATTCATCTTAAGTTGTTCATCCAACCACTCTGGTGTGACCAGTCGCTCATAACCCGGCAGTTTGGCAGGCTTGCCACCTTGAGCCAGCCAGTAAGAAAAGCCCTCTTCAAAAACACGAATCCGACCTTCATCAAAGCCCTGTTCAGCCACCAGCCACTGGGCTAACACCTGGGCATCCTGCTTATCACGACCATAGACAACGATGTTCTTGTCTGGCGATATTCCCTTACTGGTCAAAAGATTCCGGACGTGTTCAGGATCGGCTGTCATCAATGCCAGGTCAAAATTTCGGGCACCGGGAATATGCCCCCCATCCGGGTCATTACCCGAAGGCCACCCGTTGTACCAGTTACTGTCTCGAACATCGACCAACACCCAGCCCTGCTCCCGGACCAGTGCTTCCATCGCAGGTTGATCAACCGATTTTAATGCCAGCCTGTCATTCCAAAAGCTGTCGCAAGCCGTGATGACCGGTAACAACATGATTAACAGACAATATTTTGCCCAATGCTTCATGGAACCTGATTTACCTGATAGTTATTGGGTTGCAGCGGTACTCATAGCCATACTACTTAGTGGGGGCGGTTTTGACTCTTTCAACCGTCAGAATTGTAATCGGGTCAACAGGAACATTTGCGTGAGGTCCTCTGTTCCCGGTTTTCACGGAAGCTATGGAATCCATAACCTCTTCACCACTAATCACCTCGCCAAACACGGCATAGCCCGGACGACCGGGACGATTATTCAAAAATTCATTATTGACGAGATTGATGAAGAACTGAGAGGTAGCACTGTCCGGGTTAGCTGTTCTTGCCATTGAAATAGTGCCACGACTGTTCCTGAGGCCATTACCGGACTCATTCCTGATGGGTGCGCTCGTTGGCTTTTGACTCATATCTGCAGTCATGCCACCTCCCTGGATCATAAAGCCGGGCATCACTCTGTGAAAAACCAGTCCCTCGTAGAAGCCCTTGTCCACATAAGCAAGAAAGTTCTCTACAGTGACAGGTGCCTTCCCGGGATTCAGACGAATTGTCATATCACCTTTACTGGTCTTGATAACGACATCAACAGGCTGCAAAGCCTCTGCAACAGGTTTATCAGGAGCGGTGGCTTTCTGCTCTGCCATCACTTGGCTGGCAAACAGTAAAAAAGACACCGTCAGAACTTTTTTAATAGCTTTTAACACCTGCTTTAACCCATAAGTAAGATGATTGAGGTCGTTATACTACTGGAATCCATGTTCAGGCCATAGTTCATCACACCGAAAAAATGCACATTTCCCCATAATCTGCACGTTAATCCTACGCTGTTGGCACCCCCCACATTTTCAGAAGCTATGGTATAGAAGAAAATCAGCTCAAAGCTTGCAAATAGATAGTAGAAAGGTAATATACAGACCCACCGCACAGAGCGGACTCGGAGCGTAGCGCAGCCTGGTAGCGCACCACAATGGGGTTGTGGGGGTCGGAGG
>NZ_JAHHPQ010000155.1:0-1227 GCF_024606245.1 Endozoicomonas sp. SESOKO2 | reverse complement strand
ATGTTGAACTGATGCCGAGCCTGGGCAGCCTGCTTTATCAACTAGCTGAGTTTTTTGAGGACGTAGCCATGGAGTTCAAGCCCGTCAGCGACTACCTTTGTCAGGTGCTCACGCTTAAGAACTTCATGAGATCCGCCAGCGATCTCAGGTACGAGGCAAATCAGGCCAGCATTGATTTTAAACGGAAGAAAACGGACTCAAGATCTGAGCGCGTTAAATTGACGGTGAGAAAAGAGGTGAATGAGCTGAAGCACGGCTTGAAAAACGGCTTGTTGGATATCAGAGAGGACTTAAAGGCAGCATTGAAAAAACTGACCAAGTAACAGTCAGGAGCCGGAACTTACATAAAGTTCCGGCTCCAACACTGTCTTAGCCCGCCATTTCCAGCAGCAGCTTGTTCAAACGCTGAACGTAGCTGGCCGGATCATCCAGCTGGCCGCCCGCAGCCAGGTTAGCCTGATCGAAGACCACACGACACAGGTCAGTAAAACGATCTTCATCAGCTTCCTGATCAAGACGGCTAATCAGAGGATGCTCCGGATTGATTTCAAAGATAGGCTTGGATTCAGGCATGGCCTGACCAGCAGCTTCCATGATCTTTCGCATCTGGGCGCCCATATCATGCTCACCCACGACGAGACAGGCGGGTGAATCCGTCAGACGGTGCGTTACACGCACTTCTTCAACCTGATCCACCAGAGCATCCTTGATACGCTTAAGCAGGTCTTCCTTCTCTTTGGCGCTTTCTTCCAGGGCTTTCTTGTCGCCTTCGTCGTCCAGCTGACCCAGATCCAGATCACCACGGGCAATGTCAGCAAACTGTTTGCTATCAAACTCGTTCAGGTGGGACATCAGCCACTCATCTACACGATCGCTCAACAACAGAACTTCGATCCCCTTCTTCCTGAAGACTTCAAGGTGAGGACTGTTAGCTGCAGCATTGTGGGTTTCGGCAGTAATGTAGTAGATCTTGTCCTGACCTTCCTTCATCCGGGAAACGTAACCTTCCAGCGACTGATCCTGCTCTACACCCTTGCTCTCAGTGGACGCAAAACGCAGCAGTTTGGCAACTTTCTCACGGTTAGCGAAGTCTTCAGCAGGACCTTCTTTCAGAACCTGGCCAAACTCTTTCCAAAACTCTGCATACTGCTCTTCTTCTTTTTTGGCCATTTTTTCCAGCATGTCCAGAACACGCTTGGTCAATGCCCCTTTCATACTGTCTACAGC
>NZ_JAHHPQ010000154.1:0-2163 GCF_024606245.1 Endozoicomonas sp. SESOKO2 | reverse complement strand
CCTTAGACGCCTCCTCAATCGTGGCTTCGTACAAAGCATTTTCGATTGGAGCAAAAGTGAACTCGTTCGCGATGATGGCTTCAGGCAAACCATCATTGAGCCTGTGACCGGACTCGATCAACCTATCTTCGAGTAAGGCTTTGACGAACTCCTCTCTGCTTTTGGCATCGTCTGGATCCTCTTCGCTTGAGATATCGCCTGGATCCTCTTCATTTGTGATATCGAATAACGGATTTTCGAATCCGGTATCGCTACGTGGATCTTCGGGTCTGGCATGGGTAAACTCATTGCTGGGGGCGAGGGAGGTCAACCCGAACTTGGCCTCGAATAGAACGGTAAGCCCGTCAGGCTTGAGGGTAAAAACAACACGGTTGAGTTCAGCATAGGGCGCCTCTTTTGAAGTTGAAGGCCTGTCAGGATCACCACCGGTAGTTTGCTGAGAATCGCCTGCTGACACAGACCCTCGAATCGCAATAGCAGAATTTGCACGAATTCCTTTTTGGGCCAACTTTTTCAAAACTTCAGGTACAACATAATATTTATGGCTAGTATCCACTTCGCCCGCAGAACCTGAAATATCTTGTGCAGAATTATCAAAAGAGAAGGCTATGGATTGTACGGTGGTATTCTCGGGGATGGCCATTCTTAGAATCGATGATAGATTTTCCACTATGTCCTGAGAATAGAGATAAGCATGAGTATTCAAATTGGCGTCAAAGAAAAGAAGACTTCCAGTAATGATTACTTTAGTGTCTTCACCAATATTTCTGAGCGGTATTCCTACCATTGTTTCAAGTTTATTTTTCCCCGTCATATCAATATTAAAAACGTTGTACAAAGTGCTGGTTCTTTCGGTGCGGTACATCTCATAAAGCTTGAGACACCTTAAAAAAGAACGCTCCATTTCGTGATTATCAGACAAATGAATCATTATTAATTTTTTGTATTTTTGCTTACGCACTAACCCATCAGAATAATTTCCATAAGATTTTCTGTTAAAGAAGAGAACATTTGCTGAGAATTCATCAGTTGGATTGATTGTAGGCCTATTCGTTGTTTGAATTTTTCTTAACCTTTCAAAAGCATCATAACCTAATGTAGCGATAACATGATAGTCAACCTCCTCGCTACCATACGAATGGTACATCATTGTAACTTTATAGAATTCATTGTTAGAGATATTTATTTTGTTTTCATTATAGAATTGACGTAAAGCTTCCTTCAGCTTTAGCATGGGTTCTTCTGTGGTTATTGCTGATTTTTTTAACTTCTCTACAGTCTCATGAATAAAAAGGGTTTCATCAAGCATTACTTTGATTACTGGGTTTTTTATGCGAGATGCGAACATTAATGGCTGTATTGAGTCATCAAGAGCTACAGAAACAATATTGTCTTCAAAATCTATTCTTTTACTTAAAAATATTTTATTTGTTGTATATCTTGTTATTTCATATCCATCTAGACTATGGAATATTTCACTAATATCGCTTTCTGAAATGATATCTTTAATTAGACTGCTTTCTTTTTCCGGCAGGGATTCATCGAATGTCTTAAAGTAAGTGGCAGGATCTGAAACAATTCCATCTGCGAACATTTTTTCGAAAAGAGCGCGTATTTTGGTACTTTCGAGCAGATATTGCTTCCAAGGGCTCACTCCCTTTCCTGATATAGGGTCTAGCGAACTGCTCCTCTTTAGGAAGGGCTTGCTATCCAGTTTTGGCAGTAGTCCTTTATCAATATATATCCCTCCAAGCTTGTATTGATTATACAGACCTATGAATCTTTCGATTATCAAAGTGCTAGTAACGCTTAAAAAGCGCCTGATATAAGAACCTGATTCTATATCAATATTCCACAATGTGTTAACGGTAACATTAGCAATGGATTTTTGGATTTGATCCAGCATTCTTTTGGTTTTATTCCACTGGTTGCTAAACTCCTGCTTTACATAATCTGAAAAACTAGATTTCATTATATCCAATTTTTTTATATCAGCATCTTTTCCCATAAAATCATCAATTTTTTTCCAGATGCTATTTTTAAACTGTGTAATATCAGCAGGGTAATCTTCTTCAATAGTTTGTTTTTTTCTCTCAGAAGACAGCAGTGAATATAAAATCTTTCGGTATATTAAACCTTCGGGAGCCCATACATGGATTTTAT
>NZ_JAHHPQ010000153.1:0-6472 GCF_024606245.1 Endozoicomonas sp. SESOKO2 | reverse complement strand
GCAGGACATCCTGATACAAAAAGACCAGATCTACGTTGCCGTATTCAGCCCTGAGAGAGAGAAACTTTCTATCCGCCGATTTGCCACCGACAATGGACAGATTGATAGTGCTTTTATTATTGACGACAAGATTGATTTTTCTCCCCTCACACCGGGTTCGTTTGTAACCGTCAGGCTGATGATAACGGGAGATCATTTGCACGCCATTATATACAACAGTGATGGACAACTGTCCGTGTTTACTTATAAAGATCAGGTCAAAGTCCATCGTTTCGACACCACATTTAAACCTGCGACAGCGGAGTCTATGCGTCTGGTTTTTTTGGGTAATAAAGCCTATCTGGCGGTTGAAGTTGCTGATATTGAGGAGGGTAACAGGCAGGTACGGATGCAGGAAGTTTTTCTGGGTCTTGAAAACTTGAGTCCTCAAGAATTCCCTGCCACTTTATCGTCTGGGGTAAATACTCGATTTATAACGGGTTTTTTTGCAGGGTGTACTTTACTGCTTGGAACGGTTGCATTTTACGAACTCGCCAAGAGCTGGTTCAAAAAAGAACTAATTCAACAGGATGTGGAAACCCAATAATGTCTATTCTCAGGAACCGGCGAATGAGCCCCTGGAATGTCCAATCATCTCAGCCAAAAACAAACCAGGAAATTCCCCCTGATACCCCCTACTCAAACAGAAGCTTTCTCACGGTTCTCTGCATCTTTCTGCATGATGACATCACATGGTCTATATAGACGGGTACGATTATTTATTATCATTATCTCTACGGTAGTTCTTCAATGAATAAAAGTCTGATAAGAAATCAGAATCGGCTACTGACTATCAACAAAAAGTCGTCTGTACTATTGCTGTTACTTGTCGTTTGTATTCCAAACTGGGAAAGCTGGGCCGACACTATCGAGCTGGACAATAATAATTTCAATCAATATCTGAATGCCGACCACCCGGTCGAAGGTGACTATCGGTTGATCAGTGATATCAACCTGAGCTTCACTCCCTGGGAACCCGTTGGCAATGTCTCCGTTCCGTTTTCTCTCAATCTGGATGGCGGCGGCCATGTTATTTCTGGCCTTGAGGTTTCAACGTCAGCCTATAAAACTGCAACCGGCTTGTTCGGGTCATTACAAAACAGCATCATCAGGCGGATCCTGTTAAAACAACCAAAAGTGACCGGTGCCGGGTTTAGGAGCCCGACAGGTGCACTTGTGGGAGAGTTGAAAGGCAGCAGGATTGAAGAGGTGGTCAATTATGACGGAACCGTCAAAACGAAGTTTTCTAACAGTCATGCCGGAGGTCTGGCAGGCAGTGTTTCAGACAGCGTCATACACGACAGTGTAAACACCGGCACAGTAGTCACAGCATCAAGCGCCAGCACAGGTGGTATCGCTGGATTGGCCGATCAGACATCTACCATTTCAAATAACCTGAATACCGGAGCGATCATCTCCGGGGGTGCAGGTTCCTCGCCTGCCGGTGGCATTGTCGGAACACTGAAAAGAAGCGCTGCTCTCAATAATATGAATGTCGGCGACGTCACTGTTAGCCATACCGAAAGTTCCGGGGGGATTGCAGGAGAGGCAGCAGCAGCCAGAGTATCAAATAACCTGAACACTGGAAAAATGTCATCCACAGATGATCCGGGTATCGTCTACGTTAAACATGCAGGAAACAGGGGTGGAATAGTGGGGAGGGCATCCGGGCAAACCCTGGTCAGCAAAAACCTCAATACAGGCAGCATTTTCAACAACTATGATCGTACACACGCCGGTGGAATAGCGGGGCAAGTATACAATGCTACTGTTGTTCAAAATGTAAATACCGGAACTGTCAATACTGATAGCTGGTCATCATATGCCGGAGGTATTGCAGGAGGCGTTGAGGTCGGAAGCGTTCAGGATAACCTTAATGCCGGAGCGGTCATTTCGAAAGATTATGATTACGTCGGTGGCGTTTCCGGAGTTGCTGACGCGCCTGTCAATCCGGTCTTGGTTTACAACAATGTCAATACCGGGTCACTTGAAGCTAAGAACAGAGGCTATTACGGCACAAGCGGAGCAGTGGCAAAAGTTTGGATGGGAGAGCGTATTAAGAATAATCTGGATACATTCACAAAGTATCACCGTACTTTTGGTGGTCAGGAAGGATATAATGTAGGTGTCGTAAGAGTATCGAAAAACGCTCTCAAATCAAACCTGACCGGTTTGAGCAGCACACTCTGGAATGCCGGTGATGCATCGCAGCTGCCAATGCTTAAAGGCATTAACACCCCCTACCGTGAACTTGCCCGAATAAATGGCACCAAACAGACAAACAACCGGTTTCCTACAGTACTGAATGAGTTTGCAGACCCCGGTGGTTCCAATAATGCTACCTCTTTCAATCGTGCTGTCTGGAACGGTCAGGATGGCTATCTACCGTTTCCAAAAGCATTCTCCAAACCACAAACATTGTTGGCCGGAGTTGATTGCACACAGGGCGGATTTGACTGCAGCGAGGAAAAGAGCATCATGTCAGCCCCGTCAACTTCGTCAGTTCCGCCATCTACAAATCCTTCGTCGTATAAGGACTTGACTCACAGTAAATCCAGTACATCCTCCACAGCTTATTTAAGCGACTCCGAGCCTATCTGCCCGTCACTGGAGGGCAAACCTCTCTTCCAGGTGTATGACCCCGAAACCCAGCGAATTTACGTTGTCATTAAGCCTAAGTCGCGCTGGAAAGAACCTCGTCAAGAAATTATCCTGGTTCGTTATAAAGGCTCTGAACCGGATCACGGATTTGGTTGGTGCGGTATTGTGAGATACCTCCCCATCCAGTCCCGTTTCAGAAATATGCTGGTGGGCTACCAGCCTCTGGCAGGGCAGGTTGTTCATGAAACCAAAGGCTCTCACCTTGACCTTATCTCAACAACACCTTCAGAAAAAACGATCTTGTTCAGGTTAGATGTCACTGACAGACACAGATCCAGAAGAGGAGTCAGAATACATAGCGACGAATTCCCTGAGAATCTTCAAATAAGTGATACCGCTTTTCATCAGGGTGCTATGTATTTAACGGGAACCATCGATAACAGCCTGTTTGTCGGACGTTACCGCCAGGGAGAGCGCATGCTTTCCAGAAAGTATCCTGAAAACAGTGGGCGGCTTGATAAGGAGCAAGCGCTTAATCTGGAGCTCTCACCCGATGGCGAACACTTTTATGTGTTAGGCATAAGTGATGAACATGCCAACCATCCCCTGTTTATCAGACAGTACGACAGTAAACAGCTAACCCCCTCTGCCTCTTTTGGCAATAATGGCGAAGAAAGAATCAACGCCATTGACGATGATATTGACTCAGTCAACAGCCAGCAGGACATCCTGATCAAAAAAAACCACGCCTACGTTGCCCTATACAACCCTGGGGAAGGGAGACTGTCTATTCGCCGGTTTGCCACTGACAATGGACAGATGGATAGCGCTTTTATTATTGAAGATGAGATTGATTTTTCTTCCCGCACACCAGACTCATTTGCAGCCGTGAAGCTGACGACAACGAAAGATTATTTGCACGCCATTATTTACAACAGCGATGGACGATTATCAGTGCTTACTTATAAAAATCAAGTCAACATCCATCGTTTCGCCACCACATTTAAACCTGCACCAACAAAGTCTCTGCGCCCGATTTTTGTGGGTAATAAGGCTTATCTGGCCACTGAAAACGATGAGATTAGGGAGGATGGCCGGAAGACGGAGGTACGAATGCAAGAAATTTCTCTGGGCCTTGAATTCTTCAATCACCAAAAAGCCCCTACTGCTCTGGCTGCTGCGGGGTCAGCTTCGCAATCAGCCTCAACATCAGCTTCAGGATCGGCAGATGATACACCCTGGGGAACTGTGGCTGCTGCAGGAGGCACTGCAGTTGTTGTGATTGCAACCATCGCAGTCTATCTGGCGATCAAGAAGTTCAAAAGACAACCGACGGTATCAGAAATGGAGCCGAACGAATTGCAGCCATTACGCAATCTGCAGACAAGTTCTATAGGCTTGTGATATTCCTACCAAAGAAGTCTATAAGACTCGTTTTATGAGATTGCTCCAATGCATCGCGGTTGTCTTCCCCCCTTTTATAACGGATCAGCTGAAAAACAGAAGTTGCCTGACTTGCTTGCACAAGGTGACTCCTGTTTCTTTCTCCTGACCAGCTTAATACCCGCTTTTGCCAGAAGCTGCCGGTACTCGTGAGGTTTCAACCAGACAATGCGCCTCAGATCTTCCTCGCTCAGAATCTCATTAAGTGCCTCTCTCATCCGCGCTGTCTGCCCCAGCGGAAACTCTCCCACCATAATCAGAGGCAGATTAGCACCATCTTTATCCTTACCAATACCCTGTTCGCTCAGCCCCTCTACCACTCTTTTGATGGCTGGAATAAAGGTAGTCTTGGCACATTGGGTTAGCGTATCCTGACCGGCATACCAGTCTTTTTCAGTGACACCCTCTGGCACTTTATTCTGCTGCAACACCCAGAAGCCCAGATAGCCGGCTTCATTTTTCCTATCTTTCAAGCGAACAAACAGGTGATTAAATTTTCTGGTAGGCAGTGTAGTATTCAACCGCGCCTGTTCCGCTTTGCTATAGCCCAGATCAGGGTAGGCGAGGTATTCACCCTTAGGTGCGTGTCTATAAACATCAACGGTTGGCATAGCATTCATGGCTTTCAGAACCGGTACATGCCTCAGATCCAGTGTGTCAAAATCACTGGCTGTACAGGCTGCTGGCAGTTGATCAAGGAAGAATACCTGGATAGCTACGCCATATTCATAATCCCCGCCCTCACTGTCATAGGTCACCCGATCATGTCGCATTACACCATCCCGAATTCTGTAACCGATGGCATAGGTAGTCAGTTGAATAAAATCCAGATCCCTTAACTCGACGTCTTCACCCGCTTTCTGTTTGGCCAGTTTGGCCATCAGACGGGTATCTGAATCCATTTGTAACTGCTTATCGGGGGACATTTGGAAATGACGGAGCTTCAAAACCTCTTCCATGTTCTCGCGAATGTACTGCTCTTTGAAGACGACTCGGTCACCCACCACAAGGGCTTTTTTGTGATGGTCTTTATACCCGGCAATACCGACGAAAACGGCGTCAAGCTTGATTGTGTCATCATCCTTCAGATCAAGCCAATGGAAGCGGGCTGATTTCCTGAGATTATCAAGAGCATTAGCAAACAGAATCGTTTCTGAATCACGAAATACCAGATTGCCCGGATGACCCATACCGGTGAGTGAAGCCTCATAATAGTCTTCCTCATCCTTTGACCGACTGTAAGTGACATGAACCGGAGAGGCCACCGAGCTGGCCAGTACCTTCTCGGGATTGTCTGCCGAGGCCAGCACCATATTAACCTCAGCATTACTTTCATAGACCACCAGCACCAGATTGTCTGAATAGGTCTTGGCTAAAGCCAGTGAGCAGAACACACTGAGCAAGAACAAGACGACACTGTTTACGAGCCTGAGTCTCATCGGATCAACCCTTTTTCATAGAACCCTTAGCAAAGATTCTGTCCGATCGGACAGTAACCACCCATCCAGTTGTTAAGAAAAAAGTACTTGATCTTCAAAATAGTCAATGAAATGAAACCCGGAAGCATAATTCATTAGACAGAAAGGTTATAAAATATGCACCAGGTCCATTTGCACCAGACTCAGAGCCATGCTGAACATAATCAGACAGATCACCAGATCAATGATTTTCCATGCCAACGGGCGGGATAACAGAGGAGCCAGCTTCACAGCACCGAACCCAAGCCCATAGAACCAGATGAGTGATGCGGTGACAGCCCCTAGTACAAAATAACCACGCTGATCACCGTACTGAGCACCAATACTGCCTAATAAAATGACCGTATCAAGGTAAACGTGCGGGTTAAGCAGGGTGACCGCCAGAGTTGAAAGCACAATAGCCCGAACCGATTTTTGCACCTGCCCTTCAGCCTTGAGCTGCTCAGTTTTGAAACTGCGCCGCAGTGAGATCAGGCCAAATCCGGTCAAATAAACAACGCCTGCCCAGCGGGCTAGTTCAAGCAGTGTATTACTACTCTGAATAAGAGTACCAAGACCCATAACACCAGCCAGTATTAGCAAGGCATCACAAACTGCACATAGGGTGGCAATCAGAACAGGAGACTCTCGACGTAAGCCGTGAGCCAGTAAAAAAGCATTCTGACTGCCAATGGCTATGATCAAACCACCGCTTAATAACATTCCGTTCAGATAAATCTCCAGCATTGTCTAACTTTCTCTTTTTTTTCACTATTTTTATCAAGTGACGAACGCCCGTTATTCTCTAACAGCAGGCTTTCACAATAAGTTTTGAGGCATGCTGCTCAATATTCATCTAGGAGCCTGACCGAGAATGGCGCCCGTAGCGAGGACGGCAGAAAATTGAGGATGAAAATTCGGTTTTGTGAGGA
>NZ_JAHHPQ010000021.1:0-1720 GCF_024606245.1 Endozoicomonas sp. SESOKO2 | reverse complement strand
GGTCAGCACAAGGCAGCCATCGGCGCTGAAGTTGGCAGAGTTGAGCGAACTTTTATGGTAAATAATGGCTTTTTCGACCCATGACCCGTCAGTCTTGTGACCATAAATTTTTGCCGTGCCATCTTTACTGGCGGTCAGTACATGCCGACTATCGGGGCTGAAGATGGCTGATATGACATCGTTATGATGGGAAATCGTGAGCTTTTTTTCCCATGATTCATCGTCCCTCTGGCCACAGATTTTCGCCGTGCCATCTGTACTGGCGGTCACTACATGACGGCCATCAGGGCTGAAGGTGGCTGAGGTGACCCAGTGATCGTGGAAAATGGTGGCTTCTTTTTCCCATCGGCCATTTGTTTTCTGACCACAGATTTTCGCCGTGCGATCTTTACTGGCAGATATCACTCGGCAACCACCGGCGCTGAAGGTGACTGAGTTGACTTGACCATCATGGAAAATATTGACTTTATGTTCCCATGATCCATCGTCCTCATGGCTATGGATTTTTACCATCTTGTCTCTACTGACGGTCACAACTAAACGACTGTCGTCGCTAAAACAGGCTATGACGACACAATGATCATGTAAAATGGTGGCTTCTTCCAGCCATGATCCATCGGTCTTCTGACCATAAATTTTTGCCGTGTTATCGTTACTGGCGGTCACCACGTAGCAGCCATCCGGGCTGAAGGTAGCTGAGTTGACATGGTTACCGTGGGAAATGGTGTTTTTTTCCTCCCATGCCCCATCCGCTTTCTGATCATGAATTTTCACCTTCTTACTCCAACTGCTGACGGTCACCAAATGGCTGCCATCTGCACTGAAGGTGGCTGAGTCAACAAAGTGATCATGATCAATGATGACGTTTTCTACCCATGATCCTTTGGCGTTCTGACTATAGATTTGTGCGGTGTTATCAAGACTGGCCGTCACCAGGTGTCGGCCATCGGCGCTGAAGGTGGCTGAGTTGACCCAGAGATAATGGGCAATAGTGACTTTTTTATTGATTTCAAAGGTTTCACATTCAGACACCAGTTGAGCTTTGGTGAAATAGAACAGAGCAGGAAAATAAGCAGCCTTTCGTTGCTTTATCAGTGACTCGACTAATGCTGTATCCTTTGTAAAGGGCCGCAGCCAATGACGAAGTTGTTCTTTATCCTCTGTAGGAAGGATTTTCTTTAATTGATCCTGGTGTGGTAAAGAAAACCGGTGATACCAAGCCCTTGCCAGAGCATGGTCGTTTTTAATAACCCTGTTTAAGTGAGTAGACACCTGTTGTAAATTGACAACATCCCGAAATTTCAACCAACGAAAAATTTTAATTTTTACTTCTTCGGGCAAATCGAGCAATGAAGCGGTTTTCTTTATTTCCTGATCAGGTACAACAATGGTCCTGCCCATACTGACACAGGATGGCTCTCCCTCCAATGGAGTGCTCACCGGTGGTAGCAAGGGTGAATCGACTATGCCGGAGTGATTAGCGTTAGAAAACATATCTGGTTTTTCCTAAGTGACTATCGCCACCATTTAACAAGGACGTTCAAAATTGATGCGGTAAGTTGGAGTCAGTTCTGACATGAAAGTTCATAACCTGTTTTTGGGTGCCATTAATGAAGTTTCTGTCTTTCAGCACATACAGAATGGCCTCCCTTTTATTGATCACAGCAAACCATCAATGATTCATCGAAAGCTTATAAATTCTCAACTCGTTATGGTGAAA
>NZ_JAHHPQ010000152.1:0-1258 GCF_024606245.1 Endozoicomonas sp. SESOKO2 | reverse complement strand
AAGTTGGTTTTGGCGGACTGTCAGATGCGGTTGCCTATGGTTTGGAAAATAAAAAGAACCTGGGCGTGCATTCGGAAATGATGACGGACTCTCTGCTGCACCTGATTAAAAAAGACGCTATTGATAACAGCAATAAAACCATTGACAAAAACAAACTGGTTTACGGACTGGCCGTCGGTAGTCGTGAACTTCTGGATTTTCTGGATAACAACGACGACGCCCACGTCATGCCCCTGCCAACCCTGAACAAGCCGGAAAAAATAGCGGAGCAGGATAATTTCATTTCCATCAACGGTGCTTTGATGTGCGACCTGACGGGACAGATTGCGGCTGAAGGTGTTGGCCTGAACCAGATTTCCTGCACAGGTGGTCAGCTTGATTTTGTCCGCGGCGCAGGCATGTCCAAAGGTGGCAAGTCCTTTATCGCCCTGTCGTCTGTTTTCAAAGGCAAAAACGGTCTGGAATCCCGTATTCAACTGACCCTGCCCGCCGGAACTCCGGTGACCACACCACGCAGTGACGCTATGTTCATTGTGACAGAGTACGGTGTTGCCGACGTGCACAACAAGTCACTGAAAGATCGTACTGCGGCCCTGATTGCAATCTCTCATCCGGACTTTCGCGAGACCCTCACCATTGAGGCCCGTGAAGCGGGTCTGATCGACTAAAGCGGACATTTTATCCTATTCTGAAATCCTATATTGCCAAGCAAAACCGTTACCATGGTAAAGCTGTTGATTTTCGTGGGTCTGGTTCTGGTGTCCCTTGGACTGATTCTGCATTTTGCGCCAGGGCTGTTGAAATGGTTTGGTCACCTTCCCGGTGACCTCCATTGGAAGAGTAATGACTTTCAGGTCTTCATTCCTGTCACCTCAATGATTATTATCAGTGTGTTATTGACACTAATCATCCAACTATGGCGCTGAATGGAGGGAGGAAGTGATGCAGTCACACTATCTTCTGACAGGGTTAACCATCGGCTTGCTTCTGACGGGGTGTTCTGCTTTTAAAGGGTCAGAAAAAAAGTCGATGTGTTCCGAAAGCTGGTATGAGTTTGTAGAGTCGATACTATTCACTGGTGACTCCATGGGTCACGGCCCTGATCTCGGCTCTCCGGAGTGGCGTTCCGTTGTGGAGTTCAGGCTGGATCTACGAGATCAGGGCCTGTTACCTGATCGATCAAGTGATCGCTGGTGCGAGGCTATCGTTCAATTTTTGAAAGCCCATGACGAATAGTTCTACCTTCGCGGTAATCCCC
>NZ_JAHHPQ010000151.1:0-8097 GCF_024606245.1 Endozoicomonas sp. SESOKO2 | reverse complement strand
AAGTCGATTGGATGGAAACTCTCTGAAACTGTTCTGCACAGCTTCCTGAATCAGCGCCTCCATTGAGTCCATGCGATCTTCAGCCAAGACACCCTGAAGCATGACCGGCCGGAAGTGGAACCAGTGAGCAACATCCAGAGATTCCTGCATGGATGGCGCATTGCTCAGTGCCTGCAGGAGATGAAACATGGAACGATCACTGCCAAACAACTCCTCATTACCACTGATTTCCGCAACAGTATGCCGGGCGGCCTGTTGGATCAGCCTGGTGAGTAGCTGCTGCCGGGCCTCTGTCTGATTGCCTGGTGCAGAGTAACCTTCCAGCCACTGATCCAGCTCATAGCGGTCATAGAGTCTTCGTACAGAAACCATGATGGCTCTTAAGAGTCTCTCGTTTTCTTCCGCAAAGACGTAGTCAAAATAAAGACGATTGACACTCCGCTCAGCATTCCTGAAGGCTTTCTGCTCGGGTGAATCAACACTACTCCAACAGGAAGAAACCAGTATCAAACTGATAAAAACAGACCCAATAATTCGAAAAAGATACATCCTATACCTCCTTTTCACTAACGAATTTTTTCTTAAATTTTTTTTCCCTAAAGAATTGAAAAGTCTAGGACAATCGACTGGCCGGTACAGAAAAAGCGATAAATGGTTGAGTTTGTATTCAAGCTCTAAAGTGCCCAGCGGATACCCTGATAACCCAGCCAGGTGCCCAGCAAGCAAACGAGCACACTGCCAAGCCCATAGGCCAGGGCTGTCAGAAACTGATCAGATTGAAGCAACCTCATCAGATCCAGAGAGAAGGTTGAAAAGGTAGTCATGGCTCCCAGAAAGCCGGTCATCACAAAGATTTTCCAGGTCGGTGACAACATGGCTTTTTCTGCCAACAGGTACCAGCAAATACCCATGAGGACTGACCCCACAAGGTTAACTGTCAGAGTCGGATAATGATGCAGATGAGGATTACGGGTCAGCACAAACAGCTCATAGACAAATGCCCTCAGAACGGCTCCCAGTGCACCACCTGCAGCAATGGCTATCCAGTGTGTAGCTTGCATCATAATTCCTGTCTGTTTTCTGGTCACAGCCTTGCCTCTGACATCATTCGGTCAAATTTTATGACTTACAATTAAGCCATCTCAGGCAAAACCAGACTTGTAGAGTTATATTTTCGCCAAGATACCATGAGTTCCAGGGGATTAGCAGTAAGACAAACAAGTCAACCCACTGGACAGACACCCCTGACCTGCTTCAATAATAGTGGTCACCCCATCTTTGGTTTCATCATCAGAGCACATCCCGGTAAGCCAATGAAACATCGTTCAGAAGTCGATATTTTCAATGAGCAATGGCAGTGCTACCGCTGGCTGGTCGATAACAATATCATGGGTCACCAGCAGCTGATGCGTCTCGCCACCCGTAAACTCAGACAGCACTTCGGTCATCAGGCAGTTCATTTGCTCGATCTGGGTTGCGGCGATGCATCACTGGCTGCAGAGATGACCCGCGAGCTATCACTGACCTCCTACACTGCGGTCGATCTTGCTGAATCTGTGTTAGCCATGGCCAAACAGAACATGAGGCAACCCGGTGTCGATGCAGAGTTTTTTCTCAGTGACATTTTCGCCCCCCTGCCGGTTAACGGCTCCTACAACCTGATCTTCAGCAGCTTCGCCATTCATCACGGCTCCCTGACGGAAAAACAGGCACTTTTCTCGGAACTCAGGAATAAGGCCGAACCCGACACCCTGTTTGTGCTGATTGATGCCATAAGGCTCGATCATCAGAGCCGGGATCAATACATCGAGAAGGTTGGCGAGTATTTCAGAAGTATCCCGGCACTGCAAAGTGACTGGCAGAACATTGTTCTGGATCACGTCAGCCAGTGTGACTTCCCGGAAAGTATTGCGCAGCTCTGTGAAATCGGTGAGCAGGCCCAGTGGCGTCTGTTGGAACATCAGATAGTGAAAGAGCTGCCAGACTATCCGGCAGCATTCATGGTTTTTCAGGCAAAATGAATTACAGAGCGGTTACCTGTTAGCAGCCTGCTAGCGACGACGAACAGGGCTCTGCTGATTCCATTGCGCCAGTTTCTCAAGCTTCTCCCGAATCTTGATTTCCAACCCGCGATCATTGGGCTGGTAGTACTTTCTGGCTTCCATATTCTCTGGAAAATAACATTCACCGGCTGCATAGGCATTGGGCTCGTCATGGGCATAGCGGTATTCAGCCCCATAGCCCAGAGATCCCATCAGTTGGGTGGGGGCATTTCTGAGATGGTTCGGTACGTCAAAGGAAGGGTTGCCTTTGACGTCGGCCATTGCAGCCTTCCAGGCCAGATAGACAGCGTTACTCTTCGGAGCACAGGCACAATAAACAGTGGCATGGGCCAGCGCCAGCAAACCTTCCGGGCTGCCCAGCCGTTCATAGGCCTGCCAGGCATTCATGGTCATTTCCAGTGCTCTCGGATCAGCATTACCAATGTCTTCGCTGGCAATCGCTACCAGTCTGCGAATGATATAAAGCGGATCGGCACCGCCATCCACCATTCTGGCTGCCCAGTAGAGTGCGGCATCGGGATCAGAGCCTCGCACGGATTTGTGAAATGCTGAAATCTGATCGTAAAACGCATCACCGCCCTTGTCGAAGCGTCGGCCACTGTCAGCCAGAATCTCCGACACTGTTGCCGCTTTAACCTGTCCATCTTCACTGAGATCTGCCGCTACTTCCAGAATATTCAGAACTCTTCTGGCATCGCCATCGCCATAACGCACCAGGATATCCTCAGCTTCAGGCTCAAGGGAAACAGGACTGTCCTTATAACCCCTTTCGTCTGATAACGCCTGATGAAGCACTTCCCTGAGCGCATCGTCCGTCAGGGGTTTTAACACATAAACCCGCGCGCGGGAGAGCAAGGCGTTGTTCAACTCAAAGGAAGGGTTCTCGGTAGTCGCACCGATAAATGTGATAGTGCCATCCTCAATATGGGGCAAAAAGGCGTCCTGCTGGGACTTGTTAAAGCGATGCACCTCATCCACAAACAGAATGGTTTTCCGCTGACGGGCCATCTGCTCATCCCGGGCTCTGGCTACCGCAGCCCGAATGTCTTTGACACCGGAGAGCACTGCTGAAAGCGTTTCAAAGTGGGCGTCGCAGACACCGGCCACCAACCGGGCCAGAGTGGTTTTTCCAACCCCGGGAGGGCCCCAGAAAATCATGGAGTGAATAGCACCCTGCTCCAGGGCTTCACGCAGAGGCTTGCCCCTGGCCAGAATGTGCTCCTGACCCAGGTATTCGCTCAGGTTGCGAGGCCTCATGCGTGCGGCAAGTGGCTCATATCGGGATGACTCGTCATCAAACAAACCAGCAGAATACACCGTTAACCCCGAGTCTCATCAATCACATCAAAGCCTTTGGGAGGGCTTACCTCAAACAAGTTGTCATTCAACTGTGTGTTTTCTTTGACCTTGGAGAACTGAATCCTGCGCTTGCCACCCAGAGAATCTGACAATGCAATGGAGACCAGCGTCCCCTGGCGAAAATCAATATCCAGCTTTTCAAACAGATCTGACTCCTCTTTGGGTGTCAGGGTGTATTGCTCATTCCGGCCCTTGCTGTAGACAGAAACGTTGTACTGTTTCAGCAGCTCACGGGCATTCCCTGTCAGCAGTTTGGCTGGCGTATTCGCCATGCGCGCATCCTGCTTCTGGATGATCACTTGCTGGAGTTCACGATCGACCATCCACACTCTGTTGCCGTGGGCAACGATTTCCTGTTCAAAAGGTTCCCTGGTTACCCAGCGAAAAAGATCAGGGCGTTTCATCTGCATCTCACCGGATTCTGTCTGGGTACGACCATCGGAAGAGACGGCTTCCTGCCGGAAATGAGCGCTCAGACTTTTCAGGGACTCCAGCTTTTCTGCCAGAGACTGAGAGGCTTTCTCGTCGTTCAGACCTTTGCTGACATCCACTGTCTTCACTGATTGAGCCGTCAGGGTAGTTGCCGGAGCATTACCCGGCGGGACGGCCATCACCTGCAACGAGACACTGAAAACAGCTGTAATTACAGTTACTTGAAAAACTTTCTTAAACACTCAACATTAACCCTTCACGGGAGGTGGTGCGATCACCTCACGATTACCATTATGACCTGCCGGGCTTACCACGCCGGCTACTTCCATCGTCTCTATGATACGGGCAGCACGGTTGTAACCGATCTTTAATTTACGCTGCACTGACGAAATTGATGCCCTGCGGCTTTCAGTCACAAAAGCAACAGCTTCATCATAGAGGGCATCCTGCTCTGAATCTTCGTCCAGCCCACCACTGATAGCATTGCCGTCAGAAGCCGTCTCTGCGCCACTGAGAACAGCATCCACATAATCAGGCTGGCCCCGTTTCTTCCAATCGGCTACCACTCTGTGCACTTCATCATCGCTGACAAAAGCACCATGAACACGAATAGGAACACTGGTGCCCGGCGGCAGGTAGAGCATGTCGCCATGACCCAGCAATTGCTCTGCCCCGCCCTGATCAATGATGGTGCGGGAGTCAATTTTACTGGACACCTGGAAACTAATGCGAGTCGGAACGTTAGCCTTGATCAGGCCC
Organism: Endozoicomonas sp. SESOKO2; assembly: GCF_024606245.1. Classification (NCBI taxonomy): domain Bacteria; kingdom Pseudomonadati; phylum Pseudomonadota; class Gammaproteobacteria; order Oceanospirillales; family Endozoicomonadaceae; genus Endozoicomonas; species Endozoicomonas sp. SESOKO2. Next base: position 3,484 of record NZ_JAHHPQ010000151.1, on the reverse strand, counting down.
GTAATGACATCCACCGAGGGACGCTGAGTTGCCAGTATCAGATGGATACCCGCAGCACGGGCTTTCTGGGCAATCCGGGCGATCAGCTCTTCCACCTTCTTCCCGACAATCATCATCATGTCGGCAAATTCATCCACCACCACCACAATAAAAGGCAGCGCTTCAAGCTCAGGGGCCAGATCACCGAGGGTCATGGCTTCATAGAATGGATCACGAAGAGGTTTACCGGCGGCCTTCGCTTCTTTGACCTTTTTGTTATAGCCAGCAATATTTCTTACCCCCAGGGCCGCCATCAGCTTATAGCGACGCTCCATTTCCGCCACACACCAGCGCAGGGCATTGGCGGCTTCTTTCATGTCGGTCACGACGGGAGAAAGCAAATGAGGAATACCGTCGTAAATCGACAGTTCCAGCATTTTTGGGTCAATCATAATAAGACGAACGTCTTCCGGCCCTGACTTGAACAGCATGGAGAGCAGCATGGCATTAACGCCAACCGACTTACCTGAACCGGTGGTACCCGCCACCAGCAAGTGCGGCATTTTTGCCAGATCCACCACCACCGGCTGACCGGCAATATCATGTCCAAGCGCCAGACTGAGTGGCGATGCTGCTTTTTCATAAGCTCTGGAAGCAATCAACTCGGCAAAGAATACGGTTTCCCGGTCGTCGTTCGGGATTTCGATGCCCATCACTGACTTGCCGGGAATCACTTCAACGACCCGGACACTGACCACAGCCAAAGAACGGGCAAGATCCCTTGCCAAATTGGAAATCTTACTGGCCTTAACACCCGGCGCAGGCTGAATCTCATAGCGGGTAATCACCGGGCCCGGATGCACAGCCACCACTTCAGCTTTGACAGCAAAGTCTGCCAGCTTGGCTTCCAACAGCCGGGAGACAATATCCAGCTCTTCCTGTTTAACGCCGTTGCCATGATCCTGGATTTTGTCGAGTAAGCCCACTCCGGGAAGTTCACCTTCCGGTGGAATTTCAACGACGTTCTCTCCGACAGCGAAGGCCATTTCATCGGCTGCAGCGATATTCCGGGCCACGGCCATTTTGCCGACTTGTTCCTCTGACTTCGGGGCCGGGAGAACCAACACAGGCTCCTGGCGCTCTCCGGGGGAAACGTCGACAGGCTCCTGAGCAGGTTTGGGCTGTGCTGCCCCCTGAAAAGCCTCACGATCCAGTTCGCGCTGCTCTTTCCATCTGGCGATACGAGACTTGACGACTTCTGCCAATCCGAAAATACCCTTGCCCAATTTGGCAAATGCTATCTTTAACAACCGACCGGTAGCATCCAGCACCTGAAACCATGACAGATGGGTATACAGAGTGAATCCCACCAGAAAAATAGCCAGCAAAATCAATGTACTGCCGATCAGATTAAAAACAGGCAGTGACTGTTCCATGATCATTCGACCCAGAATACCACCACTCCGGGCAGGCAGGCTTTCACCCGCTCCTTCCAGATGAATAGCGGCTAATGCTGCCCCTGTCGCCAGAGCCAGCAGCAAACCCAGTGAGCGCATGACAAACCAGCCGGGCTGCCAGTGCCAGGCACTGTATCGATACCGGAAAACCAGCACCGTTTTAATGACCAGCAGAACCGGTATCCACCAGGCGAAAACACCGAACAGGGAAAACAAGACATCACTGAACCAGGCTCCCGCTTTGCCTGTGCTGTTTGCCACTTCTCCTTCATACCCGACATAACTCCAGCCGGGATCAGTAGGGCTGTACGAAAACAGCGCCAATGCAGTAAAGGCAGCCAGCACCAGCAGGAATAACATTCCCGCTTCCCTGAATCTCAATACCAGAGCACTGGCTTGGGCAACCTCTTCGCCTGAACCCGAGTCACGGATACCTGTTATGGCTCTGGGCACCGTCTTTTCTTTGGCGGCTCGCTTGCGCTTCTTGGTGATCGTTTCGGACATTAGACTCCCGTTTAATCTCCTGACAGTCTCATCAATATGTGCTCTTTGCAAAGAGCAACTCATGGTTATTTCAACATACCATGCTACTCACACATGATCCCAGCATTGAGACTACCAAAACAATAGCTCTCAAACCCCTGCTCGGGGTCATGCCCCTCTCTCAACAACATTTGTCGTTTACCAAGGTCCATCATCAGGGTCACCAGAGTGCCTGCATTCCCGGTCAGTTCGTGATAGCTGTAGGGCCTCAAAACCGGGAAAGGTTTTTCATTATTATCAAGCAGTTGCCTCATAGTCTTAAGATTCAGTTCAGGATTATACAGTAATTCATCCTGCAGTCTTTTGAGTCGGGTCTCAGTGCAAGGCTTTGATGACGTCGGTTGAGCCTGACCTGACTGAAAGTAATGATTGGTATGCAGATAAGTATCCTGTTCCGTAGATTGGAACCAGGGCTCATCAGGTGCCAACTCCACCGCTATCGTTTCATTTTTGTCCGCTACAATGATGTGACTGGCTTTGCCTGCCCCGTTCGTCCGGATCAGGGAACGGGCTTCCTGAAGACTTTGAGATTCCAGCAACGCCCTTAGTAAAATGTGAACAGGTAAGCCGGTCAGTTTTTGAGTGGCGGGCAGAATATTCAGACAGACACCCAACCCCGCAGAGTTCATTCCAATTTTGGCCAGCATGCCCGGCTCAGTCATGGTCAACAATCGGTGACCGTTTTCGAGTTCAATATCCGCCAGAGCCAGGTGGCCTGCCAGTGCTTCAGCCCAGTCCCAGTTCTGCCCTATCAGCCCCTGCCCGGGGAATGCCACAGAAGAACACTCGATGGGAGAGGACATCAGCTCACTGCGGGCATTCATGCAATAGATCCAAAAAGGCTCAACGCCTGCGGCCTCTGCAATGGCATCCATTTCCTCTTTGTAATGAGGCCGGAATGACAGAACCTTCTGCATCAGCAGATCAAGATGAGACTGCAATCTTTCCCTGTCTTTAAGAAAACGTGACCGGTAGTAATCCAGCACTTCGCTGATTTCTTCACGCATCTGCTCGCCATGAATGCGCCCCCGATTCCTGGCTGATCCATTTAGCACCAGTTTTTTCATCAATACGAGCCCCGAAAAATCCCGATTCAGTAACAAACCACTGCTCAGTGGTCTTCTCTTGACGCTCTTGGTCTCCGTTCTTGTGCCGGCTTCCGTGGAAGATAACACAATCGTGACCTGCTTCAACTTCATGCTTGACATAGAGCAATGAAGTTATAATCTGGATGAGTGGCTTAACAGACAGGCCACGGTATTAAAGATACTCACTATATCCAGTTATGGACTGTCCGGACCCGGTGAGTGATTGGTTCACCAGAACGACCCTATTCAGGAAATGATTCCGAAAGCCTTGAGCACAGAAACCGTTTTTCCTCTCCCTTCAAAATAAAAAGAGAGATAAAAATGTTTCAAGGTAATCAATACTTGGAGACCTATTTACCATGCAACAGAATAAACTGTTTATAGGTAACCTTCCTTTCAGCAGTGATGAAAGTGACC
>NZ_JAHHPQ010000150.1:0-1199 GCF_024606245.1 Endozoicomonas sp. SESOKO2 | reverse complement strand
ATCTCAGGCTGGTGGCCTGGAATCAGCGATATCTGGAACTTTTTTCTTATCCGGAAGAGATGATCAAAGTTGGGCGAGATGTGGCTGATATCATTCGTTACAATGCCGAAATGGGCCTCTGTGGTCCCGGAGATGCGGCTACTCATGTTCGCAAGCGTATCCATCATATGATGCAGGGAACAGCCCATAAGTCCGAACGGATACGTGATGATGATCGGGTCATTGAAACTCGGGGTTATCCGATGCCAGGCGGAGGCTTTGTAATGAGCTTTACTGACATCACCGAGTTTCGTCAGGTAGAAACAGCCCTGAAAGAAATCAACGAAAGTCTGGAGCAAAGGGTTGAGGAAAGAACCAGTGAGTTGCATCGCCTGAACCGTGAGTTGATGAGTGCCAAGGGGGCTGCAGAACGGGCAAATCGGTTGAGATCCAAGTTTTTTGCCGCTGTTAGCCATGACTTGATGCAGCCTATGAATGCCGCCCGGTTGTTCGCTTCTACTCTGGATTCCAGTCTGACGGAGACTGAACACAAGCAACTGTCCAGTCATCTGAACAGTTCTCTTCAATCTGCAGAAGAACTGATCAAGGATCTGCTTGATTTATCCCGTCTGGAGGCTGGTAAGCTTAAGGCGAATTTCAGAGACTTTCCGCTGGCTGAAATTCTGGACCCTTTGAAAGCTGAGTTCGACTTGTTGGCACAGGAAAATTATCTGAGCTTTAGAGTAGTTCAGCAGTCCGTCTGGGTACACAGTGATCCGGTTTTGTTAAGAAGGGTGTTACAGAATTTCCTCACGAACGCTTTCCGCTACTGTAACGATCAGGAAGGGAAAGTCATGCTGTGTTGCAGAGAGCGTTCGGGAGAGCTGTGTATCGAGGTCAGAGACAATGGTTCTGGTATACCGGAGGAATTGCAATCCGCTATTTTCGGAGAATTTGAGCGGCTACACCAGGGCGAAAAAGGGCTGGGTTTGGGGCTTTCTATTGCCCGTGGAATTGCCGCAGTGCTGCATCAATCCATCGAGTTGAGATCCCGTGAGCATGCGGGTACGACCTTTTCCATCCGGGTGCCTCTCGCAGAGGCCAAAATAGTCAGGCAGATTCCTTCAAGAGCGGCATCCAAAAAAAACATGAGTGGAATGACGGTACTTTGCATTGATAACGAACCAGAAATATTGCTGGGCATGGAAAGCTTGCTGACC
>NZ_JAHHPQ010000149.1:0-3520 GCF_024606245.1 Endozoicomonas sp. SESOKO2 | reverse complement strand
AAAGCCTTCAACCATCGCATTTTGTATCATTTAATTTAGATAACGGAGTCAGAGTACAATACCACATTTATCAAGTGTCCACCCATAATATTCAGGTATTAGCGATTTTGGTCAGCACTCATGGTTATACCCTGACACTGTCGGTTGATGATTATAATGTCGAAGCTAACCAACCTCCTCCACATTATGCGGAATTACCAGAAAATTATCGTTGTAACGGAGCATGTAATTGTGCTGCCTCAAGAATCATCTCTGATGAGCATTGAGCATTTAATGACAGACATAGTGCCATTTCCAGTTCTACGCACTCCGATGAATCATTCAAATAGTTGTTAGAAACCTCAAAAAATTGTTATATGAACTTTTTTGGCTATTCTTAACCGCCAATATCAAAAAATTAACATTAGCCACGAATAGGTAATTGACAATGAAAATAGACGTCAGATCAATTATTTTACTTTTTCTCTGCCTGCTATCATCTTATTCAAACTCAGAAGACTTACACTTTAACTGGAAGCTGGAGCAGCAGGGTAGTTTATTACTAAGCGGCACAGCCACATCATCCACTCATACCCGTCATAGTAATGCAAGAGGATACACTGAAGATGAACCTTCTCTAACATGTGCTTTATTTTTGGTGGATAATTTTGCTGACTACAAAGTAATTTCATTCACAAATATAGAATTTAATCAGAATAACTTACATAATCTTGTGCCAGATTTTTTTAATGGCTTATTAGGAAGTGGCCGTCATAATCTCAAACATAGTTTCGAGACTCATTACACACTAAGAGGTCAAACGACAACAACAGCATATACTATTGCTGAAGTCTTATATTGCATGTTCTGTCCTATATGCTTTAGAACTAATCCGTTGATTTTTGAAAACACGGCAAATAATGAAGAGAGAGTGAGAGCGCTGGAAACAGCAACACCCAACCAAATGCCAGAATATGTAACGATCGATAACCGCTCTATAACACATACAAGCGTGACAAATGATCGTCAGATGCTTTTATTGTCAAGCACAGAAGCCATAGACGACAACACTCATATATTTGATCTTTTCCTTAATACTCCAGAAGCGCAAAAGTGGATAATCGAGCATCTAAGCCCTACAACCGACATGGTATTGGAACTGTTAATACCTGAGCTGTTCAATACAGCTATACCTGCTACGATTCTTGTGCAAGAACAAAGCGGTGAAAATGATAGTGAAGATGACAGTACATGCTTGCAACCAACACATTTTGTATCATTATATTTACTTAACGGACCTAGCGTTAAATACCACCTCAAGAAACTATCCACCAATAATATTCAGGTATTAGCGATTATGGTTAGCATTCATTATTATACCCTGACACTGACAGTTGATAATTATGATGTTATAGCTAACGAGCCTCCTCCACATTATGCGGAATTATACGAAAGCTGTCATTGTAACGGCGCATGTAATTGTGCCAACTCAAGAAACAATAGAACTGATGGCTCAGATAATCAGGTTGGTACTACTTTCAGTAGCCATATGTTTTTTCCTCGTACCCACTAGATAAAGGATCCGCAAGTATAAGTGATTGATGAATATTGGATGTTTATTTAAATGCATAATTCCATTTCTCAGCACCTTGAGATGCTAAGTTTCTATCTCAGAACCAGTAGGAATCTCAAAAAAATCAGTTTATTGAACTGTGTGCTACTCTTAACGGCCAATGTATAAAAATTGATATGAGTAACAAATAGGTAGTTGACAATGGAAACAAACGTCAGATTAATCATTTTATTCTGTCTGTGCTTGCTATCATCTTATTCAAACTCTAATGACTTGTACTTTAAATGGAAGTTGGAGTATTTTGATCAATTAGTACTCAGTGGTACAGCCACATCATCCACTCACTCTAGTCATGGCGATCCCACAAGAGAATGCTATTTCGATGACCCTGCTAAATGTTTTAGTGATAATTCCTGTGATTATCTTGTCAGTTATGACTTGGCTTCTTCCACTAATATAGAATTTGATCAGCATAATTCGGCTCATACTGTGCCAGCATTTTTTCATGGCCTATTAGGAAACAGCCTTCATAACCTTCAACATACCTTCCATACTCGTTACACATTAAGAGGTCAAACTGCAACAAGGGACTCCATTGTTACTCAGTTTTTAGACTGTTTTTGCTGCCTTCTTTGTTATACGGGTTACGAGACCGTTTATCAAAACTTGCTAAACCTGGAAGAAAAAGTAAGAGCACTGTCAGCAGCAACACCAGACAATTTGCCAGAACATGTCACTATTGATAGCCGCTCTATATCTCATACCGCTGTGATCAATAATTATCAAACGCTTTCATCGTCAACCACAGAAGCTATAGACGATAATACCCATATATTTGACCTTTTCCTGAATAATCCAGAAACAAAAAAATGGATAGTAGAGCATCTAAATCCAACGACCAATCATATGTTGGAATTGATAATGCCCGGCTTAATCAATACAGCTATACCAGCTACAGTTCACGTGCAAGAACGAGACAGTGAAGACGATAGTGAAAACTTGCAAGCATCACATTTTGTTTCATTGAATTTTCTGACCGGAACTAAAGTGCAATACCACCTTAAGAAGTTATCCACCAATAATATTCAGGTACTGGCGATTCTGGTTAGCTCTAGTGGCTACACCCTGACACTCATTATTGATAATTATGATGTTATAGCCAACCAGCCTCCGCCACTTTATGCCGAGCTACCATTACAGTTACCATTACAAAAAGCCTGTCATTGTAATGGGGCATGTAATTGCGCTACCTCAAGAAACAATGATACCAGGCCCGATTCTGAAGACATGTTGAATAGGGAGTTGTTCCACGCCCAGAGTAATATGATTACTGAAGATGGTATGCCGGAAGAAGTGAGACAATTGGTGCTAGCAGCGCTGCTCTTACCGAAATGGAAAAACGATCATGAACAGCCCAATACGGAGCGGTAATCAACGTCAGGTTGAAAGTCAAAAAACAAAACACCTGCCTCTGATGACTATTGGGCATTTATTAAAAGACAGAACTCCATTACTCAGCTCAGTGAGCCCCCCATGAGTCATTCAGGTTGTAAAGTGAGCTTCCATCTGGAAATTATTAGCAACCTGCCCAATTTTTATAAGTTGTACAAGGACGTCTAATAGTGTTAAAACCTAAAAAGTTTGTTATATGATCTATTTGAACTATCCTTGATCGCTGATGTCTCAAATCAATATCAACAACAAATGAGTTGTTAACAATGAAAAAAAACGTCAGATTAATCCTTTTACTCTGTCTCTGCTTGCTATCATCTTATTCAAACTCACAAAACTTGCACTTTAAATGGAACTTAAAGTATTTCGATCGTTTAATACTCAGTGGTACAGCCATATCATCCACACACGTCAGTCATAGCGAGATAACAAAAGAGTGCTATTGGCAGCATGTCCTCACTAAATTTTTTAGTGGTATATCTGGGGATCACTTTGTCAATTATGATCTGGTCTCCT
>NZ_JAHHPQ010000020.1:0-1066 GCF_024606245.1 Endozoicomonas sp. SESOKO2 | reverse complement strand
CGCAAAAGTGTTTTGAGAGCAACGGGAAGGTCTGTCCGTTACCCGACAATGTTCAGTTTTATCGGATGCCGTTGGGGAATGACGAGCTTCCTTCACTGTTCCAAAGTCTGTCCCACTCATGTGATAAAAAAGAAGAGCAGGCACCACGCAACCCTGTCATCATTAACCAGAGTAATATTGCCCAATGGCTGAGCCCGATTGCCATTGCCCCGGAAGGCTTTGCAGTCCCTAACACCTGCCTGTTGGAACAGATTCGGGCAGGTGGGACAGTCATCGTAACCTCTCCCCTCACTGAGGCACTGTGGTTTCGTTTGCTGGGTTCACTGCGGACAATTCGCGACACGACCGGCCTGGAGCCCCGACTTCAGGTGGCTGACTCAAAACGTCAGCCGAAGGCCCTGGGATTGACAGAAAACGACAAGCACTTTCTGTCCTGCCCACAGAAAAAAGTCAGAGATCCCGCCGTTTTTAATGTCGTCACTTATCAGCAACACGCCCAGGTCAGTTGTTGGATCAAGAATCAGCCGCAAACTCCTCTGGTCATTCAGGTCAATGAACAGACCAGCTTCAGCCAGCTATTTGATAATATTCATATCACCTCAGAAAAAAAGGCCCATTTTGGACAGCGTCAGAGTGCATTGCAGAAGGCATTAACCGCTGGCAGGCCGGTGGTATTCCGGGGACTGGAGAGTAATCCGACGCTTCAGCAACTTCTGGAACCCCTGGCTGTTGGGCAACCTCTGTTGGTGAATGGCCAGTTGCAGGCCTATCCAAAGGCTCATGTCAAAATACTCTGGCCTGAGTTTGCGAGGAGCACGTCTTCGGTATTGACTTCCATGGTTGCCACGGGAAAACCCTGCCCTGAGGTCAATCTCTGGGATATCAGTGCCCAAAGATATGATATCCCCCGGACTGAGCTGCCAGAACAAGCACTTCACTCACTCTACAAAGCCTTTAAAACCGTACCTGCCGACCTTTGTAACCCTCTGCCTGAAATGACCGAAGGGCTGCTGAATAACCTGATACTGGCTGCCCGCCGGGCACAGCAGGTTGACCAGTCGCCACA
>NZ_JAHHPQ010000148.1:0-3532 GCF_024606245.1 Endozoicomonas sp. SESOKO2 | reverse complement strand
AAATAGAAGACACTCTCACCATCATCGTAAACCACCTTCAGAAATAACTACGCCATCTAATAACCAGCTTGTCGAGACGCCCATACTGTGCGCCCGTCAGCTGCGGGATAGAGCACAAGCAATACAGAGTCTGTACAGGCGCCTCTTCACCTATCAAAACGGTCAAGATTCTCGGCGGGCTGACCCTGCTTGAACTCTATACTGGGAGGCTTGTTGCATTATTGCTTCAAAGCAGTACCACCGTGCTATTACTTCGGGATGATTAAAATGCCCCTTTGCTATTATTAAACGATCAGTAAACCTGATGGGTGCGGCACCAAAGCACTGAACATCACATTCATCAGAAGATTTCTTGCCATCATCAACATTAATAAGTGCCCCAAACAAGAAACTGTTAGCTTGAAGAATTTCACCGGTAACGTCTGCAACCAGATCGGGTTCCGAGAGAAGAAATGTTCTGTGCATGAGTGTAGCGTTAGGGTCATAAACAATAACTTTCATGCATCCATCCTGCTTCTTTAATCTAATGGCCATTGCGTGGGCATCTTCTCCATCGAAAAATATTTTAAAATAAAAGTTCTTTTCATTGCCAACCGACATATTCCAGTACTTTTTTACCAGCTTCGTAAGAGCCTCAGAAAAATTTTCCTTATGAAAATAATATCCATCAGCAAAATAGGGATTATCAGTCATTGAGCCGTCTACTAATTCATCTGAACGAAAAGCCTCTTCATCATTTAGGACATCAGATGTATTTGCAAAAGTTGACTGTATTTTTTCAGGGGTGTTTATTATTTCAAAATCCTTCCGTCGACCAAACACTCTTCTGGCATAAGCCCGGGCGAAATGACGGCAGGCTATCTCTTTCCCCGGTGCTATTGTGTCATTATCAGAGCGGTGGACTTGACAATTAAGGTTTATGGGGAACCAGGAATTATCGGAGTTATACATGGGGATTGGAACAATACTGCCATTCTGCTTAAAAGCAAGTTTAACCTTAAGACTTCGCCCTTGATCATGCAGTTGATTTACCTTGTTTTTAACATAGTGAATTGATCCCTCGCAGGCTAGCGGGATGTTAATATTATAAGCACTTAATGTTTTATGGAGTGTTTTAGTAAACCATGCATCAGGTTGTTTTTTCATCAGTTTTGTGGTGATACAGTGCAAAGCGCTGACACAATAACCACCAAAACAGGCCTTGATGCCATTAACAAGGGATGTTAAAGCCCTGACTGGCATCAAGGATTCTGAATGTCTGTGCCACGAATGTGAAAGTGCCGACTGAACATCTAATTTGATTTGATCCATTGCGTGCCCCCTCTTTTTTAATGACCACGATCCATCTGCTCAATATATATCTAGAGCACTAAAGTACTAATAAGTTCCACAGCTGTTATTCTGTTCAGGAAAGAGTGAGGTTTTCCGTTACAGGCAGGATGCTTTAGCGGGGTGTTTTTTAAGTGGGTTCTACCCTGCTTCCAATATGACAGCAGGGTAGAAAGAGGCAGAGATTACAAACTCTTTGTGACTACTTCATAAATATCGGTAGACAGATCAGGTACTGCCTTGATCCGCTCCAGCGCTTTTCTCATGCGTTCCCTTATGACTGGCTCGTATTTCTTCCAGCGTGTCAATGGCGTCATCAGACGAGAAGCGGTTTGCGGGTTCTGTTTGTCCAGGGTAATAATCCAGTCTGCCAGGAACTCATAGCCTTCGCCCGTTCCAGAATGGAACTGCTTCATATTCCCGCTGGTAAATCCACCCAATAAAGCTCTCAGCTTATTCGGGCTGGTGCTGTCGAAAGATTCATGCTCCTGAAGTGACCTTACATGCTCCAGATTCCCCAGAAACGGGCTGCTACTTTGCATCATAAACCAGCTGTCCATGACCACTGCGTCCTCTTTATAACGACCCAGATAGTCATTGAGCAGGGAATCAATGGTCTCCCGACTCTGGTAGCTGGAATTAATGACGATACCCATGGCTGCTCGCAGATCGGTCATATTGCTGGCATTTCTGTACTGATCTTCGGCCAGTTGTTGCAGACTGTCGTCTTCCAGTTCAACCAGGTAATCGAGGCAGATATTTCTCAGGGTTCGTTTGGCAATATCTCCGGCTTCAGGACGATACTCACCTTTCAGTTCCAGAGCCTGATAGAGTGCCAGCAATTTGTCCTTATGAGCTTCGGCAATGGCCTTGCGAACACGACTTCTGGATTCACAGATCTGCAGGGGGTGAATTTCTTCCGCCTGCTCTGCCAGACTTGCTTCAGAGGGCAGTTTCAGCATTTCTGCTTTAACTGCTTTGTCCAGCCCTTCGTCAGCCAGAACGACACCAAAAGCTTCAATCAGTCTTGAATCGATCTCAGTATCTTTTTCCTTCAACAGTCCGTCGACCAGATCTTCAATGACCGCCGTGGCCAGACGCTGGCCTGCATCCCAGCGATTGTAACCATCGCTGTCGTGCTTCATCAGGAATACCAGATCTTCACGACTATAGTCGTATTTAACACGAACGGGCGCAGAGAAGTTTCTCAAAATAGAAGGCAATGGCTTTTCAGCCAGCCCTTCGAATGTCCAGGTTTCTTCAGCCGCTGTCACATGCAGAACCCGTTCAGTCTCACCGGCTTCGTTCAGTGGCAGGGCTTTGCCTCCCTTATCAAGCAGGGCAATAGCCACAGGAATATGAAAAGGCAGCTTGGTGTCCTGACCCGGAGTGGCCGGACAACTCTGGGCGATTGTCAGAGCGTACTGACCTGACTCCTGATCAAAACCATCGGTCAGGGTAACCACCGGTGTTCCCGCCTGGTTGTACCAGTGGCGGAACTGACCAAGATCCACACCGGAAGCGTCTTCCATGGCTTTCACAAAGTCTTCACAGGTAGCCGCTTTACCGTCAAAACGATCAAAGTACAGGTCTGAACCTTTGCGAAAATTGTCCTTGCCGACAATGGTCTGAATCATCCGAACCACTTCACAACCCTTTTCGTAGATGGTCAAGGTGTAAAAATTGGAGATCTCGATAAATGACTGCGGACGAATAGGATGAGCCATAGGGCCTGCATCTTCGGCAAACTGTGCCGTCTTCAGTAACGAAGCGTCTTCAATCCGCTTGACGCCTCGTGAATTCATGTCTGCCGAGAATTCAGCGTCACGGAATACGGTGAAGCCTTCTTTCAGGCTCAGCTGGAACCAGTCACGACAGGTGACCCTGTTGCCAGACCAGTTATGGAAATACTCATGGGCAACAATCGCTTCTATACGCTGATAGCTGGCGTCAGTAGCCGTTTCGGGGCTTGCCAGTACACAGGAAGAGTTGAAGATGTTCAAACCCTTGTTTTCCATCGCACCCATGTTGAAATGGTCCACCGCTACGATCATGAAGATATCCAGATCATACTCACGGCCATAAACTTCTTCGTCCCACTTCATGGACTTTTTCAGCGAAAGCATGGCATGGTCACACTTGTCGATATTGTGAGACTCGGTGAAAATACGCAGTGCCACGTCCCTGCCACTCGCAGTAGTGA
>NZ_JAHHPQ010000147.1:0-1877 GCF_024606245.1 Endozoicomonas sp. SESOKO2 | reverse complement strand
TTAGCCAGGCTTTGCCATCGCCTTCTATGTATACCCTTAATTTTTCTGCTCCCGGCAGTGAGCCTGAGGTTGTTAACATTTAAGGTATCAGTCTGATCAGCATCATTGATACCTGCAAGCAAATCAATACTCTGTAGTGGCGAACTCTGATCAGTCCTCAATAAAATTGCATCTTGAACAACCGGGTCATCATTACTTCCTGCCAGAGTAATGCTGGCGGTTTGGATCGTAAAATCTCCTTGTATATCTGTTACACGATATTCGTAGGTAATGGTTTCCGTCTCTCCGACAGCAAGGTACTTATAAGCTTCAGGATCAATAGCCAACTCTGAGCCATCTTCAGCCACACTGATACCTGTCTCATTACCAGAAACCAGACGAAGGTTGTTAACAGAAAGCACTTCGTTCAGATCCTTATCACTGGCCGTTTGTAATAGGTTTAAACTAATGGCAGAGTCATTCTGGTTGGCATCAAGAACAATTGGGGCCTCCACTTCAGGTGCATCGTTAACGCCTTCTACCATGATATCAATGGATGCCTGACTCCTGTTCCCCTGAGAATTAATAACCTCAAAAGTAAAAGTAACCGTCTGGTTTTCGCCCTTGGCCAGATAGTCAAAGTCTGCTCCTGGCATAAATTCAAAAGAGCCGTCACTGTCAATATTTATTGAACCGGCTTCCGGTGCAGAAACCAATGAGTAGGTGAGTGTGCCGCCACTGGAATCTTTCGCAGTCAGCTGTCCCTGAAGGACCGGAGCATCCTCACTACCGACCATGGAAGATACCTGAGCTACGGGCTGATAGGAAATTACAACAGGTTCTGCCAACCCTGCCTCATTCTCGGACTCCTGTTGTTGAACAATGGTGTTGTTACCAGACCTGTCATTGGCATTCAGAATCTCAGATGACTCGGCCGATGGTTCCTGATCCATCTGGTCATCATTTTCAAGCGTGATAACAGGTATGTCCGAAGGTGCACGCCTGGATTCTGTTTGATCAGAGTCCCGCTCGCCTGAGGCCTCTTCTCCCGAAGCAGGGGTCTCTGATACCGCAGCTGAGTCAGCCCCTTCGGCAACGGTCTCTCGAGCCTCTTCATCAGCCTGCTCTTCTTCAGACAGTTCTTCATCGTTTTCAACACCCTGACCAGACACCACACTGTCGGTGAGTGTAAGTGACTGCTGCCCACTCAGCTCCAGAACCTGATTGTTTGCAGTTGTAATGACAACAGGTTCACCATTTTCCGATACCACCCGATCATTAAGAAAAACCTTGTCTCCTGGTTCGAGAATTATCTGGGTTCCATCCGGCTTTATGGCAATAACCCTACCTGATGCTGCTGTGATCTCACCAATGGCAGGTGCAGAATTTCCTGAGCTGGAATTCATATCTTTTACTCTCTCTGAATCCTGAGGGAGCAGCGGAAAATCGATTTAAGTGCTGTATGATCAATTCATACAAAGAATAAGGCGAGTTCCCTTCGCTCCTAATCCACGAATAACCAGTTTAAAAGCTTACTAGTTTCAGGATAGACAGATTGAAGCAGCTTTGTTGAAATACTAAGCCATCTAGCTTTTTAATATTTTTCAAAAGACTCTGTAGCAATGGTTGCACCTTCTGTAACCATGCTTTTTTCCGGCAACTTAGAGCTTCATCTGCTGCTGTTTCCAGCCTATGAGATCGCCGACGAGAATGAAGTTCATCTGAATAGTTTATAGGGCCTCTTTCCGGAATCGCTATTTCGGAGCTAGTGCGAAAACTTCATAAAGTATTGGGTTTCTGGCCCTTGATGGATGGCGATTATATAAGAGTATGACAGTACAAGATAAACGGTAAATTAACCCCACATTCCAAAGAAAGCCATATCCCTTAATACTTCA
>NZ_JAHHPQ010000146.1:0-2015 GCF_024606245.1 Endozoicomonas sp. SESOKO2 | reverse complement strand
AATATAGAGTATTCAGAGCGCTAACTAAACCGTATAATGCTTCTCACTGAATGCCGGGAGCTTGTCTTGCCTGCATTTAGACAACTTTCCCAGAGTCTTATGACAAGGCTTTCTGTTTTTTCCGGTTGATTGAACTCGATCAAGGGAGTATTCCGAAAATGTTAAGCGCTGATGATTTCAGACGCCTGCAGTGGCACAGTCGACGCGGTATGCTGGAGCTTGATGTCTTGCTCGAGCCCTTCACCAATCAGGTTTTTAAAAAACTATCTGCAGAAGATCAGTTTGTCTATTTGAAATTAATCGATTGTGAAGATCCGGATCTGTTTGCCTGGTTTATGGGGGATGGTCGTCCTCAGGATCCCGAGCTGGCGAGTATGGTGGACAAGGTTCTGCAATATGCCCGAAGTGGCTTGGATAGCGGTTTGGATAAAGCTTTAGATAGTGGTTTGAAGGATGCGGTCAGGGCCCAATGATTCTCTGATTGAAGTGCGGGCAGGTTTCTCTGTTCGTCACTTCATACTAACTGTTTTCTGTTATCTTTTTGCCAGTATGGCATTGTTTTTCACATCTCTTAACTTCCTCTGTACCATATTGTTGTTTGCAGTCCTGAATGCCTATGCCGTTTATTATTACCTGTCACAGCTAAAAAAAAGTCTTGGCACCAGTGTGCTTGCTATACGCTGGTATAGGGAGCGATGGTTCATTGGGACCCGAAAAGGTTGGCAGCCATGCATACCACAGGGCGAATGGCTGGTATTGCCCTGGTTGATGTGCCTTAGGTTTCGTGGTGAGGATGAGCGAAATTATTCGGTGAATTTTTTCAAGGACTCCGATCATCCAGCGTCACTGCATGCTCTGAGGTTGCGCTTAATGTTGATGAGCAAAGGAAGAAAATAAAGTATTAAAATTATGTCATCGCTTCCATGAGGAATACAGTTGCTTCCCTGCTCCAGACTATCGGTAAAATATCGTTGATAATATCGCAGCAGTAACGCCATCAATGCTGCAGCTGGAGAAAAGGGAAACGTATACAGAAGCTCAGGGTCATTTTTACAAAGGCGTTCCATGAAGTGTCTTCGCCCGACGATTTCCACAATGGACTGCTAATACTGACAAAGCCCCGGCAACTACTATAAACCCGCAAAACCCACCGAGAAACGCGTACACGCCGCTGTAATCCTGATGCTGTTCTGGAAAGAAAAAATTGTATCTGTTTTCGTTCGCATATTCAGTTTCAGTGTGGATTTTTGTTAGCTGATGAATACCAAACTCGTCAATTCTGTATTCCAGTACATATCCATTTTCATCACTGAATGAAAAATACCCAGGCTCCAGATCAAGATTTAATGTTGCCAGAATCATTCCCTCTTTATTTTTGATAATAATCTGCGTGCCGACATTTTCCGGAATAGCCTCAGAGGCGTCTGGCAGCACTTGTTTCGTCGAAGATGATATTGACGAGGACTGTAGCGACGAAGACAGTGTTGCTGAAGGGCTGACTGTTGTATAGGTCATATCACTGGTATCAGACATTGTTGCCGACGTTATTACATCTCTTGATTTCCAAGCCACTTCGATTGAATATTCCAGCTCTTTTTTCAAGCTTAGAATGGGTCTGAAGGGCTTAAACTCACGCTCCTTTGGCATCAAGTCGCGTAACCCGGTTGTATTTTGGGAGGTCGAATTTGTATTTATAAAAGTCTTGTTTAAAGGCTGACCTGAATGAGTTGGCAGAGCCGTGCTTTTGGTAATAGTGCCATTGATTGCAGGAGCTGATGTGTCAGACTTATATAAAACGTCCTGCAAAAAGATGGGCGCAGGCGTTGCACTTAAAACAGCTGTATCAATAACACTACCTTCATCCTCTTCATAGAAACCAAGATACAATTCTGAGGAGTCTTCCGGATCTTCGATTAAAATCAGATGGAACAAATTTTTCAGTGATGCATGTCCCCTAAGTGTGTAGTAAAGAAAATCAGATTCTTTAGCCTGAAAGCGGACTTTTGACTCAATCT
>NZ_JAHHPQ010000145.1:0-1305 GCF_024606245.1 Endozoicomonas sp. SESOKO2 | reverse complement strand
ATTCACTCATAAAACGCCGAAACAATCCCTATATACCTGCTCTGCTTCATTTCACTAATACCGAACGAAAGTCTCAATTAAGAACCTTCATGTCAGCAACAAAAGCCACTATTTCACATGATGAGCCTGTCAAATCAGCCAGTTTCAGCGCTGATGCCAGCCATATGCTGACTGCCGGTCAAGACGGCGCGGCGAGAATCTTTGGCCTGGAGGCTGATGGATCGTGGATACCAAAGGTCCTCACTCTTCAGCGCCATTCAGTGCTTTCAGCGAGTTTCAGCACCAATGGCCGCCATGTGGTAATCCTCACTGGCAACAGCGCAGTGCGTATATACGGACAAGAGGCCGATGGTTCATGGGAACGAAAAGCCGTTATTGTTCATGAGGACGATGTCTATTCAGCCACCTTCAGTCCCGATAGTTGTTATTTGCTAACCAGTTCTTGGGGCGGGGCGAGAATCTATGGTCTGGAGGCTGATGGTACATGGAAAATAAAAGCCAGTATTTCCGGTCATGAAGGCTTCTGTTCACCGACCTTTAGCTACGACGGCCGCTATCTGCTGATCAAGGGTGACAATCAGATAGCGCGAATCTTCGGCCTGGAAGACGATGGATCATGGCAACCAAAAGCCATCATTCGGCACAATAGTTCAAGGTTGGCTCGCTTCAGCCCCGATGGCCGCCTTGTGGCGACTGTCAGTGGCGATCGCAATGTCAAAGTCTATGGCCAGGAGATAGAAGGATTTTGGCAAGAACAAGCCACCCTACACCATATTTTCTCGGTTGAATCAGCCCTCTTCAGCCCCGATAGTCGCCACGTGGTGACTGTTGGTGTTAATAATATGATTAACAGGTTTGTGAAAATCTATTGTCAGAAGGACGATGGATTATGGGAAGAAAAAGGCATCATTCACCATAATGGTTCGATATCAATTGCCTTCAGTGCTGATAGCCGCCATATGGTGACCGTCTGTAATGATAAAACGGCGAAAATCTATGGCCTGAAGGACGATGGATCATGGGAAAAAAAAGAGACCGTTTTTCATGGTAATTGGGTTATATCGGCGACCTTTAGCCCAGATAGCTACCATGTGGTGACTGCCAGTGCTGATGGAACGGCGAAAATATACGGCCTGAAGGACGATGGGTCATGGGAGGAGAAAGCGACCATTTCTCATAAAAAGTGGGTCAAATCAGCGACCTTCAGCACTGATGGCCGACATATAGTGACTGCCAGTGATGACGGCACGGCGAAAATCTGTGGTCAGATGCTCGATGGAACCTGGTTAGTAAAAGCGACCATTT
>NZ_JAHHPQ010000144.1:0-1366 GCF_024606245.1 Endozoicomonas sp. SESOKO2 | reverse complement strand
CCTGAAGACGCCCTCATCACCTACCTTGAGAACTTTGGTATATTTCTGAGCAACGTCATTCTCGTCTGTTTCAAACTGATCAACACTGGAAACGCCTTCATCAATACCATAAAGAATTTCTGTAAAGCTCATACCTCCGGGAGGGATAGAGTCGGTACTTTCTGAAAGCTCATAAGGGTAGGTGGTGGTAATAGATTTGGGTATTGTCTGCTGGTCATCAGCTAAAGTTGGCTGAACTATGACCTCACTACGAGTATACTCAAAACCTCCATTGCCCGGAATATAGGCAGATATCTTCAGTTTGCGAACGGCCTGTGCCTCTGTACTCATGATGGAAGAGCTGATTGCAATCGCCACTGCAAGACTTAGTGCATTGGGGCAGGTGTTTGTCATTTTAAAACCTTAGAGCTGAATACTTTTATTACTGTGAAAAGTGATTGCCATACCTGGCGAGGAAGCAACTTACGATGGTTTATGGCTGTCAATCGCTCTTGGCTGTTCCGGTCAGCTTTTGTACGAATTTAGTTCACAGTATTCAAAGTTCGTCCTGCGTATTCTTATCTTTATCAAGGTGAAACTTCTCAACCTTGAGACCAGCCGGTGCTGCTTTCACCGCTGCGGGGTTTTCCTCAGCCGCTATAGCCCTTGATTCGAATAGAGCACCCAGAGTGTAGGAGTAAGGAATACTTTCTGCATGAGAAAACGACCATCTGGGCACATTGTCCCTGAAGTATTGCTCCCAGCTATTCTCAAACATCTTCATTGTGCGATCACGGCGTTCACGAAACTGCAGATAATTTTCATGTCGAGTCCAGCCATGCGTCGCGTCGCTTGCTTTAACACGGTTTGTATAGGCTTCATCGGTTTCATTGAAGCGCTGAGGCGAGGCAATAGCGGTGCGTTTTACATAATCATCTTGCGTTTCACCTACGCCTCTCCAGCGGTTGATCTTGTCAAGACTTCGGCCCATAGGTCCGCCCAGCCATTGGGTGAGCATTTTGTTGTCATTCATGAAAAAGTCGAAAGTGAGACTGGATGCCAGAGCGAATCCGAAGGTTTGAGCATAGGTGAACCCGGATATAAGGCCGTGGGCGTATGCTCCGACAGTGGCTACCGGACCCAGCACCAGACCGGCTGTGGCCGAGGCCAGGGTTTTCACTTTTTGTGGTGTCACCCGGTGCAGCAGCGGTACCTGAACGCCTTGTCCGGAACCCATGGATTTCACTATTTCAGGCACCAGACGGGAAATGCTGCGATACATCTGAGGATTGGCATGGTGCTGTCTGGCAAACAGCACAGAGCCCATTCTCAGAAGAATGACTGAAGAAGCAGCTTTGCCCAATGGCATGGCCAGCCCGCCCACTTC
>NZ_JAHHPQ010000143.1:0-1897 GCF_024606245.1 Endozoicomonas sp. SESOKO2 | reverse complement strand
GGTAAAAGTTGGGGGGGGAGTTGCAAAGCGGCCATTGAATATAACCCCACAGGTCATTCCATTGGAGGTTTTCACAGGGTGGCTAGATTATTAGCGGTTGATATGACGTAAGTTTTTTTGAACGGCAACACCAGACTGCTACCCCGGTATCAACTTCTTCAAGATACTTTACTGGTTGATGCTGCAGAAGGTTGGGTTACACATGGCCAATAACCTAAATAGCAATTTAGAAATACTTGGCTATTCTCTGTTTCTACTCCGAACAACAAGATTGATCAGTGGTGCTACTTTTTTCCGGGGCAGAAAGTCAACACAGATTGTTCTGGGGTTTCCCACCTGGGAGAGAGCGGGTTGGTATTATTGACACAAGTTGTGTAACGAGACTTGAATGCATCTTTACCGCTTATTAGTAGCATTTGTTCTTTCCATGCTAGCTATTGCGATTCTGCCATTATGCAATTCCTCAATCCTCATTGAACGGCATAATTCCGATGGACACAAAGTTCGGATTGAAATCAATGACGGTACAGTTCCTCGGGTTGTAAGTCAGTGGCAAGTGAGTTTGCTGCTTCCGGAGGGCTTCGATGATCAATACTGTGTCCTTTGCTTCAAGACACCTGTGGTGTCAGCAGACTCGGACATTATCGCACTATTAGTCAAGAACGACCTGAGCAACTATCCACCCCCTCCACCCTGGAAGGGTGGAGGGGGCTGGCCATCGGGATTATTCGAAATTGATCTGGTTATCCTGACACCCGTCATCTCGTGGCTGATGTCCAAAGGCAGGGATTCTACCTCGTTTGAGGAACAGCCATCACTGGCACGTTTGAAAATGACACGGGTTAATGCCGACGGTTATTCCAGTGAAGCCGTTATACCTGTCGGTTGGCGCGATTTCCTGAATATTGAGCAAATGACCGATGTTTATTTCTGGAACACCCTCTTCCAGCGTACCGCCATTGCTTGCCCGGCCAGCGAAAACCATCAATGTTTAAAATTGTTTCTTGAGCGTACAGCCTTGAAGACACATCATGCTGTCAGCTTTAAAGAAGGTAGTGCGGATGGAGAACCCTATGGCAAGGTAGCCGATCAAGAATCAAAGGACGAAAATAACGACCATCAAAAGGAGCAAAGAGATGAACCTGAAGGTCAGGAGAGCAGATCACCGGCAGAATGGAATGATGGCAGTGGAAATAACAGAAAAGACGACAATGGAGAGGAGAATGAAAAAAACGCTACGACTCAAGACCTTCAGAGACTTGCGAACCAGCTTATAGCCATCATTGAAAGCGGCGATCCTGATGCCGTTCTTAAGCTGAGGGAAATACTGTATGAGTTAGACATGCCTCAGCGTTTGCAGGTTCTGGAAACAAAAGGCAGGAATAGCGGGGGTAATCCTGTTACTCCTCTTGAGGCAATACTGGAACTGCAGCGTTCTTTCAAAGAGCATTCATTGCGTAACCGGTTTATCGAGCAGCTGATAGAAGCCACAAGCGATAAAACACGGAATTTGAATGACCCTGATATTCTGTCTTCACTTCAGCCGATCATTCCACCTGACCGGACACTGCCCGAAGCGGGCGACAACAACCTGAGGATTTTGTATAAGATTGTTCAGGATATAATCCACAGGGTCAACCAATCTGGCCAACAACCACCTATAGGAGCATTTGAAAAATGTTGCTTTGCCGAGTACTTCGTTCAATTGTTCCTGCTCTATTCAAATCCACTTGAATCTATTCGTGAACTGTTAGTGAAACTATCAGATTCAGCCATAATCGGTGATATTTTGATTCATGCACAATCATTGACGTTCTCCATCTCTTTTCGCGATACCTTTATACAACTTAAACAGCACCCATCGCTCCGAGAATTAGTACGCCTCTCAAATGAGCTG
>NZ_JAHHPQ010000142.1:0-1977 GCF_024606245.1 Endozoicomonas sp. SESOKO2 | reverse complement strand
TGGGCAAGGACGTCATTGTACGTGACAAGAACAAGATTTCATTATTGCTCGATTTACCCATTGAAATACAATCCAAAATTTATAGATATTTGCAGACCCGTGATATTGCCCGTTTAACACGGGCAAATTCATACATTAACAACACGCTCAAAAATGATACTTCAATGGCTAGGGCATGGTATCGCCAGATTGCTTCATCACACCAGGCTCTAATAAAGACAATCGTCACTGAAAAAGATAAGGATCAACTCGAGAATTGGTTGAGCCGGTTTACAATGGATAAGGCATTAGTCAAGTCAGTCATGGATCGTCATGGGAGTATTGACTTTCCTGCTCTGTTCTCTTTCACTCTCACTAAACTGATGATTGAATGCAAAACATTTATATTTGAGACAAAAGCCTCCCTCCCCAATAATGGCAAGATCAACTCTGCTACCTTCAGTGCCGATGGCCGCTATCTGGTGAGCGTCAGCGATAGTAAAACGGTGATAATCTTTGGTCGGGAGACCGATGGTTCATGGCAAGCAAAAGGCACTATCCCCCATAATGGTCGTGTCATATCATTCATGCTCAGTAACGATGGCCACTATGTAGTGACCGCCAGTGAAGATCGCAATGCGAGAATCTATGGCAAGAAGGACGAACATTCATGGGAAGAAAAAACCACTATTACCCATGATAATCGTCTCATGTCAGCTACCTTCAGCGCCAACGATCGCTATGTAGTGACCGCCAGTCACGATGGCAAGGCGAAAATCTATGGTCTGGAAGACGATGAGTCATGGGCAGAAAAAGCCATCATTAGCCACGATTCTTTAACATCAGCCACCTTCAGCGCCGATAGTTGCTATATGGTGACCACCAGTCTGGATCATACAGCAAAAATCTATGGCAAGATGAACGATGGGTCATGGATAGTAATAGCCATCATTTCCCATGACAAACCAGTCTGGTCAGCCAAATTCAGCGCCGATAGCCGACATATGATCACCTGTTGTGAAGGTAACAGGATGAAAATCTGTGGCCTTGAGAACGATGGGGCATGGGAAGAAAAAGCCATCTTTCCCAATGAGGATCGTTTCTTCTCTGTCACATTCAGCGCCGATAGCAGCCATATGGTAACCTCCGGTCAAGATGGCAGGGCGATAATCTATGGTCTGGAAGACGGATCATGGAACGAAAAAGCCATCATTTCTCATAATGATTGGGTCCTCTCAACCACCTTCAGCCCCGATAGCCGCTGTGTGATCACCCGCAGTAGAGATAAAAAGGCGAAAATCTATCGCCTGAACGATCATGGATCATGGGAAGAAAGAGCTACCATTTCCCATAATAAACAGATCAACTCAGCCAGATTCAGCTCCGATAGCCGCCATGTGATGACCCACGGTGAAGACAGGAAGGTAAAAATCTATGGCCGTAAGGTCAATGGATCCTGGGAAGAAAAAACCACCATTTGTAGTGGTTTGTATATTAGATCAGCATCCTTCAGCGCCGATGGCAGCCATTTGGTCACTGCCAATAACGATAATGTGTCGGAATTTATTTATCACCAGTTAAGACATACATTTTTTAGTTTACTCCCGCCGTTAGATTCTCATCTTGCTATTGTTTACGGTCAGGTAAGCGATGGGTCATGGCAAAAAAAAGCCACCATTTCCTATCCCAGAGGGATCGTGTCAGCCACCTTCAGCGTCGATGGCCATGTGTTGTCCATCCATGAAGATGGGTCGGCGAAAATCACTGAACTAAGCATGGATGAATGACTGATTGCTGTCACTCACTAATTATTCTGCAACACCTGCCTGGCAAGAATCAAAGTCCTGTTTTCCTGTTAGTTTCGCTGAGATCAATGTTATGAACTTTCATAGTAAAACCGACTCTAAGCTGCAGAATCAATTTTAAATAGACTTGCCAACCAAGGAAAACAACAACTTTTAAGAAACGAACCATGGACTGCATAAATAACCATTCCTG
>NZ_JAHHPQ010000141.1:0-1280 GCF_024606245.1 Endozoicomonas sp. SESOKO2 | reverse complement strand
TTCAGGATCACTCTCGACTGTTGTTCTAAGCGAAGTTAAATAAGCTTGGCTGATTGATAACGATGATACAACTTTTTCTATAGATTCATTCATAGATACTAAGTGAGGAATGATGATAAAAATGGACTGAGGCCCATGACTTTTTATGATAGTCTGGACTCTTTCAGCCAGTTCCAGAAATTGAGTTCCTCTACTGTTTATGTCGCCTATAAGCTGTCGGCCTTGATCTATAGTTTCTTTGCTTATTTTGATTGCAAAGACATTGGGGGATGGAAAAATTAATATGAACGAAATGAAAATTGTAGAGAAAATCTGCATGACTTTTAAACTCTTGGGTTTAGATTTTACTTTTGAAGAATATAATAATCTTACCAGTCTTCCACAGATATAATGATTTATTTTTTCGTTTTGCTTGCTTGCTTGCTTTTTGGTTGCAGAGATTTCTCTCCTATTCTGCCAGTTAACGAGTTTGTAGAAAAACCACCTCAAAGGCTACTGTCTCCATGAGACTCACTTTAATATTTATTTAATTCTGTTCCAATTATATCAAAGCGTTTGAGTCGGACTGAGCTTTTGAAATACTGACGTCCCGATCCATTAACTTCTGAAGATTCACCTGCTTTGGAAACCGCTCTCTGCACATTGCGGGTGTCGCCCGGAAGGTGGCAATGTAGCCCTGAATGACTCCTTTAGAGATTTTCATCCGGTCGGCCATATTGCTTTTCAGTGACTGATTATCGCTATTGCGTTGCTCCGGTTGGATCTTAAAAAAAGTTTGATACGACTTGCTGCTTTGAGCAGGGAATTTATGCGTTGCTGGTCTTCCTGACGATGCTGAGGGTTGACCTCAGGCTTCCTCTTTATGTTTAGTCATCAGGTTGGCGATCATGCGTTCCAGCTTCTTTTGCTTATTTGCCAGTGCTTCATGGGTGCCATTCCTTTCGCGAATGAAATGTAAACCATTTTTAAATAAGGAGATGTGTCATACCAACTCTGCTACAACTGTAGCTGCAAAAGTAAAAAATTTTGAAGAGTTGAGTGATGAATCAAATAGCTGCTTGGATACTTTCGTTGCTCTTTGCTGAATCTACCATCACTGATAAGATTTCAGTTCACTGGTTATACAGTTGGATTCTTTTTTATATACAGTACCGGAAGGAAGTATGGGTATTTTTTTTAGAGGTGGATTTTGTGACGAAGTTTATAAGCCCGGAATGCACAGATTATTCACCTCGCCTATTACTAAAGGAATGAGAATCAATGTAAGGCCTCGGATATAT
>NZ_JAHHPQ010000140.1:0-1219 GCF_024606245.1 Endozoicomonas sp. SESOKO2 | reverse complement strand
TTCGCGCTGAACAAAAGATTCATGAACAACTTCTCCACTGTTTCGAATTGGGCTTACTGCAATTTCATGGACAATCGCGAATCTGTTCTCACTTGATTCTGCGGTTTTTCGTGCTTGATAATCAGATCGCATCCAGCCCTTGGTAGAATTAGGTTAGAAGCAATAAGACTCCGGAAACTGGAGTCTGGAACTGCCATCGCACAATTTAGACAAGAATTGCCGGGTTTTCATTCCGTGTACAGCAAAACCGACTGTGCTGATTTTTTTGGTGGCGCACCACCGTCTGACTTTGGTGCCATACCTTCCAGTGGGTCTTGGCTTCAGGCCATTGTGCTGACAGTATGTTTGATTCCCACTGTTTGATTTTCTGTATCTACCAGGAGCATAATGCTGCGTTTGTGAAGCACTGATGGTATTAAAGCCTCATAAATCATTCTCCTTGAGCGGAAATGGCAGCTCATCAGGCAATACGAAGCGGTCACAGAGTCCGATAGAGCTGCACTTTTAGGGTAGAAGTCATGAAGTTTATTAATCGCTGTGTTGTAACCCTGAAGCCCAGACAGCCTTTTATTGACTGGGCAAAAGGACTGGGGACAGAATTGCCGCAAGACTGGAGTCTGGAAGGTGGCTCCTACCTGCTGGATGAGCAGGAAACGGAGGAAGGTCTGGAAGCATCACTAGCCAACCATGCCCGGGACATGATGGAAAACGAACTGTCTGCCTTGGAAGAAGATCGGGGTCGCTGGCCCGAGCTGAGAGATCTCAGAGCCCTGAAAAGCTTGTTTGATGTTCATGTTTCAGTGGCGGGCTTCGATCTGGGTACCGATAGTCTTATGAGAGCTGACTTGTCTGATCTCGAGGTGATCTAACAGCTTTTTGCCCATCATCAGGCTCCTTGAAACTGGCGTATTCCCTCGTTATGAAGCACTCCAAAAAACTTTCCCTCGGGATCATTATCATTCTGACTCTGGCCGTGATCGCTATCAACTATTTCGATATCGATAACAAACTCTACAATGAATACCTGTCTCATACGATTACCCGTGAACAGCGGGAGGATGCCATCGGGCTGAATGAATATGAGTTAGCGGCAGGACCTCTGAAACTTGCCGATGCAGGAGACCAGGTCTCCGGAGTGACGTGGTGTCCTGTCACCGATTCCCTTTATGTTGTATCCGGAGGAGGTTCTGCAATTAATGTGCTTGAGTACGACCGGAAT
>NZ_JAHHPQ010000139.1:0-2974 GCF_024606245.1 Endozoicomonas sp. SESOKO2 | reverse complement strand
TTGCCCGGTCTTTACTGCTTTCAAGGAATTTTGTTCAAATCAAAGAGGTTCCGGTTCCAGTATTGGCGTCCTCTACTCCAACTACTCAGGAACAATTCACTTCTGGAACAGGAACAAAACCTGAAAAAGCAAAAAGAGCAGTAAGTGTAACAAGACAGCCAAAAAACCTGAAGTCAGGTATCCGACCATCAACAGAACCCTTCCAGGAACGAATACATATCCAGCATTTATTACAACTGGATGACAATATTATTCGGGAAGTCAGATCCATTCAGCAAGACCCGGAAAAGTTTTTGCGTCAGGTAGAAAAGCACATCACTGCATTCAGAAAGGTTTTATTAAAAAATAGCGAACATCCAACAAATGACCTGGGAATGGGTTATTACTACTTTTTGAAGGCACTGGCCATGTTGGAAGCCAAAATGTCAGATGATGACAAAACCATTGAGTTATCCTTTAGCCCGGTAGTCAAACTCAACGCTAAAAAGATAAAAGAGACGATTTTATCGTCTCGAAATTATTACTTCCCTTATGCCGCGATGCTCTTGCTTTTTTTTGAACATAGTATGGAAGAAAAATCTAATATCATAATTAATGCCAATTTATCTGCATTCTCCGGAGTGTCACAGTCTATTGAGGTTTTATTAGAATCGGACTCAAATCAAACGGTTCTGGCCGGAATATTCCTCAAGTGGCTGATGCTGATTCCAAAGCCTTTCGAACTGAAACTGGCCTTTGATAAAGACACTTACCTGAAAAACCCGAAAAGCAATATTCCGGGTAGGGTAACACCTTCCATACATCTACTCAGAGAGTTTCTGGAGCAGCTTCCGGTAAAAGGCTCTGATGGCGCAGTTGATGTTGTTTTAAATCAAATGGACCAGAAATTTACAAATACCCAGCATCTGCCAAACGAACAACATGGACAAACAGCAGTGACAGCGAATGCGCGAGCAGCTCCGTTAGGCAAAACGGCAGTGACTGAGGCGGCTTTAAAGGCAGCGAAAGAGGCTAGGGCTCTGGCATCGACATCCTTAGAGATAGCAACGGTATCAACGACAGCAGTAGCGTTAGTGACAGCGGCAGCGGAAACTGAACAAGCAGAGTTAACAGCAGCATCAATGGAAGCGGTAGAGGAAGCGTTAGATATAGCTGCGACAAAATCGAAAGCGACAAAAACAGCGATAGCAGCTGCAAACCGGGCAATAGAAACGATACTGGAAGAGGAAGAGCAAGAGCAAGCGCAAGCGGCAAAGAATGCGAAAGCAAATTTAAAATTGATACTGTACTTCGCTACTGGTCGATCAGAATTGATAGATTCTGATTGCACGGATTTATCCGTGTACATTATTAACTTATCTATATTAGGCTTTGAATCCTCTTCAGAGATTTCCATATTTCTGAAAGAGACTCAGAAGGAGCTCTATGAAGATATTAATCCTGAGAATCGGGCAATTGCTGATGTTATAGAACTCGCTTTTCATCTGGTTGATACTGAATCAGAAGTCCAGCCCGTTCTTCCTCATCTTAAAGCCCTTCCCTTCTCTATCCAAGCCCGCTTAACCGCGCTTCATTTTGGTCATGACTTACAACTTCTGACAAAACTGATTGGTTTACTTCCTGAACAGGTTTCCAAGGACACCACAACGTATTGGCATAACACTCTTTTAATGGCTCACCGGTATATTATCACGCTCATCGGTGGAAATGCAGAAATGGCAAAAAAACTCCAGAGTGATTCAGCTGGTTGGAAAAAATTAGACAAATGGTTTCAGCTCTTTGTATGGCATAAGCCAGTCAAGTTCAACACTATTGCACGTAATTTGGACTCACAACTCTTAGACTATGCTGTCTTTCACAGTGACAACTTGAAAAAATTCGAAGTTGGAGAAGAAATTAATTTTTTTCTTGCTATTGAGCAAGCCAAAAGAGCTGGCTATCAAAAGTTAAAACAACGGTTAAACCAATATGACAAACAAATGGATTCTCAATCATTACAAATGTCAGGCTGGCTTCATTGTCTGGCTGGATTGACGCTTCTGGAGGCGAGAATAAGACCTGACTTCCAGCAGGTAGTATTAACCGGTCACAAAAGAGTTCTGGCCAGTGCCCATGATCATTTCAGGAAAGCACGTCAGCTCGGCTTCCCTTATGGTGGTTATCTGGAATCACTGGTGTTAATGCGGCTTGCCAACCACTATCAGTATAATCAGGATGAGACACCTGATGTCTCGCAAACAGAATCGACCTATATGCCTATGCCTGTTATTGAATACACATCGCCCAAAAAACCAAAGGAAAAGATCTTTATTGAAGCGGGTAAGATTGTTACAGAAATTTTACCCGGGCTGATAGCAAGCTCTGTATTGGGTGCCCGTTTTGCCGCTGAAGCAGCCATCAGAGTCTTTACTGATGAACGGTTTAATCTTCTGTATATACCTCAGGCTGGTTGGCCAGCACTGATTGCAAAGCATTTTTTGATTACCCCCGTTAACTATAACATCCAATTTTTGTTCAGCAATGATGGCCCTGAAGTTGAAGAAGCGTTATTTCCCAGGATAAGTGATCCAGACAGTATTGAGAGAATACTTCTGAAACCACTGGAAAAAACAAGGCATTTTTCCATCAAAAAAAGACCAAAACAATATGGTATTTGCCTCGACAATGAAATCAAAAGTAGTGACAGGCCAGAAAACATTAAAAAGTATTTAAGCCTTGTCAAGGCTTTCGTATTGGATACGTCAGAGGTGCTGGACACATCATCCGGGGCAACTGCTTCTGATATTGAACAACTATCAGGGAATACTGCAAGCTACGAGCTAAGCCGGATGGACTATACAAAATCGTTGGAAGTGCTGCAGGCAACACCACAACCTGAAACCGGTTTTGATGAATTCGTTTATAACCTTCCACGACTGGAATCTCACCAAAATTATGAGGCTATAAGCAATGCTCTTTTGAAGAAACATCGCAC
>NZ_JAHHPQ010000138.1:0-4274 GCF_024606245.1 Endozoicomonas sp. SESOKO2 | reverse complement strand
GGGAAGGTCTGCGGCAATGCTCAAGCCCTTTGGGCTCACAAAAGAAGATTCCACACCGGGCCGCAAACCTGTGACGTAGCAGTGGTCAATGAGGCCGGCCAGCAGCAGACATGCGGTATTGTCTGTAAGAATACACAAGCTCTGATGGATCATAAATGCAAATTTCACAGCGGGCGGCAGCAACCAATCTGCGAGTTGACAGTGGTCGGCAAGGATGGTCAGCAGCAGGCATGCGGGAAGGTCTGCAAGAATATGAAGGTCATGTGGGTTCACAAAAGAAGAGCCCACACCGGGCCGCAAGACTGTAAAGTAAAAGTGGTCACGGAAAATGGTCAGGTGCAGCCGTGTGGGATGGTCTGTAAGAATGCTCAAGCCCTCTCGCTTCACAAAAACAGATGCCATAACGGGTACAGAACCTGTGATGTTACAGTGGTTGGCAATGATGGCCAGCTACGGCCATGCCTGATGGTCTTCAAGAATGCCCAAACCCTGGCGAGTCACAGAAAAAGCGCCCATAGCGGGCAACAAATCTGTAACGCGATGGTGGTCGGGGAGGATGGCCTGCAAAGAACATGCGGGAAGCTCTTCAGGAATGCTCTGCATCTATCGAATCACAAGAGCAAATTCCACACTGGGCAAAAAACCTGTGACATGACCGTGGTTGGAGAGGACGGCCAGTCGCGGCCATGCGGAATTATCTGCAAGAATGCTTCCACTCTGTCAAATCACAAAAGTAAAGAGCACAGCAGACAACAAATCTGTGCTGCAACTGTGATCGGGGAGGATGGTCTGTGGCAACCATGCGGGATTGTCTGTATGAGTGTCAGAGCCCTGTCGCAACACAAAAGAAAAGTCCACACCCGGCAACAAACCTGTGTCACGCTAGTGGTCGGGGAGGATGGCCAACCGTGGCCATGTGGAAAGGTCTGCAAGAGTGTTAAAGCTCTGACTGATCACCAAAGAGCACATCGAAAACGCAAGCCTGATGATATGGAGCAGAACAGAAGACTTCGACCTCTGAAAGGTAAAGTGAACAAGTAAAACCCGCACTTTCATAACGCTTAAGCTCTTCTTCGCCAGAAGCTGCATAGAGCTTGATAAAATTGCCAGAATGGTTGTTGACCGGATGTTGCCCGAAGGGAAGCATATCAAGATTTGTTACGAAATTATCCCCTGCAGAGATCTTTTCCCAGATTACCACTGTCCATGAAGACTCCACGAGGCCGCCGCGTTTGCGATGGTCAGGGGGATCTATCCGAATGGAACTTCCATGCTATCTGAAGGTCACATCATTAAAGATTTCAATACAGTCCTTCAGATTGGAGGAGGAAGACTAACTATGGACAGTTCTATCGCTGGACAGATAAACAAACGCGTTCTTGAAAGTGGCGTTCGGGAGAAGAAAGCAAAGCCGGATTCATCATCAGAAAAAGATGTAAAAACTTACTCTGATATAACGCCCAAAATAAATAGATCGTCACCTCCGATGACGTTGCCCGACAAGTCGAGAAGCTTATCCTCAAGGAATTCTTTGCTTCTTAAGGCCCCTTGTCCCTTCGATTTTCGTTTTGTCGCCAGTGATGATGAGGTCCGACAGCTTTTAGTGACCCTGACCGTCGATGAACATCGGGATGTCGCCCTTATTGCCCATCCTGATGACCTCTCACAGGCCAATCTGGTCAGCCGGTTGAGCATATCTGAAGAGGGTCGCCACATTCTGCGTTCAGGCAGGCTGTTTGAAGGGACACAGCCACTCACTCTGGTGATGGATATCCGAAAGCTCACCAGCAACGATCTGCCAAAATTTAACGATCTCCTGGACCCGGATAATCCCTGCCTGTTCGACAAAGTCAGTCAGAACAAACGCCCTCTGGGAGAACATGTTGCCCTGCTGGTGTTGGCAGACCCTGCACAGTTGGCGTTGGCTGGTCAGCGTGACGACGCGCCGGGCGCTGATTTCTGGCGGCGAATTAATCGGCCGGGAAATACCTGGCAGTTCGACCCACAGACAGACAATGCCTCATCCATGGACATCAAGGAGGTTCCTCCTGTATTGACTCAACTCTCATCTCCCGAAAGTGATAGAGATGACAACCATACCGTTCTTATTGACTGTCACTTGCACAGTAACTGGCGACAGTTGCTTCTGGGTGGTCCCGGAGTCGATAAACAAGGGCGAATCCGGCACATCCCCGGCAGGCTTGAGCTATTGAAGACCGGACAAAGGGTGATTCTGAAAGGAGCCAGTTGGAAGGATCTGGCATTTGAACAGACAATTCGACAGATAATCGCGCAAAGGAGCTTTGAGAGCAACGGCAAGCTTTGTCAGTTACCAGAGGATGTTCAGTTTTACCAGATGCCGGTAGGGAAGGGCGAGCTTCATTCACTGTTCCAAAGCCTGTCCCATTCTTGTGACAAAAAAGAAGGTGACAAAGAACTTGATAAGGAGCACGCATCAGGAAGTCCGATCATTATTAACCAGAGTAATATCGGGGAATGGCTGGGCCCGATTGCCATCGCCCCGGAAGGCTATGCAGTTCCTAACACCTGTCTGTTGAAACAAGTTCGAGCGGGTGGTTTCGTCACCGTCACATCTCCCCTCAGTGAGGCACTCTGGTTTCGTTTACTGGGTTCACTGCAAGTGATTCGCGAGACGACAGGCCTGAAGCCTCAACTTCGGGTTGCTCATACAAAACGGCAGCCGAAAGCCCTGGGATTGGCAGAAAACGATGAGCGCTCAATGGGAGATCAGGCCGTCTTTAATACCGTCACGTATCAGCAACAGGCTCAGGCCAGTCATTGGATCAATCATCAGGAATCACCTTTGGTGATTCAGGTTAATGAACAGACCAGTCTCAGCCAACTGTTTGATAATATCCATATCACCTCGGAACAAAAGGCGCATTTTGGACGACGGCAGAGTGGGTTGCAGGAGGCATTGACCTCTGGCAAGCCGGTTGTATTGCGAGGACTCGAGAGTAATCCAACACTTCAGCAACTTCTGGAACCCCTGGCTGTTGGGCAACCTCTGTTGGTTAATGGCCAATTACAAGCCTACCCACAAACTCATGTCACCTTACTGTGGCCTGAGTCTGTGAAAGCACAGTCTTCAGTACTCGGTTCGATGATCGCCATAGGTAAACCCTGTCCTGCAGTTGACATCTGGCAAATCAATGGGACCAGATATGACATCCCACGGTCTGAGCTGCCCGAACGGGCACTTAAGTCTCTTTACGAAGCGTTTAAAAGCGTACCTCATCACTTTTGTAAGCCTCTGCCCGGAGTGACCGAAGGGTTGCTGAATAACCTGATTCTGGCTGCCCGCAGAGCACAGGCGATTGATCAGTCCCCGGAGCTCTTACCCCGCCATTGGCGCAAAGCCATCAATAGCGTCATTACCCATGGCACCCGACAGAATCCGGCAGTACGGGATTTTATGAAAGTAGCCTGTTGGCAGTTATTGCCGGACGCCTGTGAAAAGCCGGATGCTCATAAGAAGCCCGATGAGCATCAAACCGCCTGGGTAGACCCGGATTGGTTAAACGACATTATCAACTGTGCTCCGCGGCTCGATAGAGCGTTTGTGAAGCAGAACCTATGGCCACTGGCCAGAGCTTTTGACCCGGCAATCTTTAAGGGCACTGAATTTGAACTGTCCTATGAAAAACCATTTCCAGGTCGGGGTGAAAAACAAATTCTGGAAAGGCTCTGTGTCATGATTGTGGCCCATGCTCCTGAAGAACAAAGACAGGCAATGGCGAATCAGTTGGCAGTCGATCCGTCGGAAGCCAAGCCCTGTCAAACGCTGGCCATAAGGCCATCAAGACAGATTAAACGTTTGGAAGACGCACTGGCTTCTGGCTGGCAGTTACCTTTGCCACCAGGACAGACCCGATCCGATGCCATTCACTCTCTGGCCACTGATTGCTTTCATATTACCAGAGCAGCAAATGCTGACTCAGCGGGCATTGAACGCATAGTAAATCGCCTGTCTGAATCACTGGAATGGCAAGGTTCTACTGATAAACCCCTGTTAGCACTGGCTCAAGATCTTTATCACGGCAAGCTGAATCAGAAGGATCGTGAAAGCCGCCGATTATCACGACTTCATGACCGGCTGAAGGACTCTCCTGTTATCTTCCTGCAGGGTGAAACCGGCACTGGGAAAAGTTACTTTTCCGCAAGAATGGCTGAGGCTTCAGGACAGGCTTTGGTGTTGTCCCTTGGGCCTTCTGACAGCGAACAGACTCTGATGAAACGCTGGCAGTGGCAAG
>NZ_JAHHPQ010000137.1:0-4310 GCF_024606245.1 Endozoicomonas sp. SESOKO2 | reverse complement strand
TTGACGAAGAAGCAGGAATTTTTAGACCAATTTATTGCAACCGCAGTAGGACAGCATTGAGTCCGACAGGCTGCTAGCGTAATTGATTTTGCGATTGTTGCAATTTTATTTGACTGCTGTTAGTCAGGGAAAAGCCCGCTGCCCCATGCCCCAACCAGAACGGTTAAAAAGTGGAGTGACTCAAGACTAGTACAAGAATGCCTATCTGCTTCAGGGATCGTCAGCTGGCGGGAAAATCGGCTGAGGCCTGACCAATGGGAGAGGAGTGGATATGAGCTATTTTCCATGCTCCCTGATACTGTCTCAAAATATGTGTCGCCCTCAGAAACTGTAGTTCTACCACCGCCCACTCTACATCCCTGAGCCGGGTTTCTAACTGCCAGGTACTGCAGCAGGAAATCTGATCTGGTCCTTCCCAGGCAGACTCTATCCGGTATTTGACGGACAGGATTTCGAACTGGTTGAAGAGGGTTTCATACCAGAATTTCAGAGCTTCATGACCGTTAATCTGAGCACCTTCTGAGCTCCAGAACAGCAGGTCGTCTTCCGGTGCATAATGACCCAGCATACCAGCACTGTCCTGCTGAATGTAGTTTTCAGCCTGCCGATCAAACAATGATCGGATGGTCTCTCTGGTGTCCGCCATGTCGACCCTCTCCTGAATAGTGCCCTGTTCCTAAAATATTCATATAAAACTATAGGTAGAGTCAACGCAGGTTTTTTGACGAAATTTTCATAACCGGATCCAAAAACTTCGGAGCAAACTTCATACCTGTTGCTATGCTTAGGCATTTGGTCAATTGCCCTTTCAGTTATGAAAACACTTCTGAAGCCTCTTTTACTCTTACTGCTGATTCTGACTGGCTGGCAGGCTCAGGCCAATGAAGCCATCGACCTGATCAGAGAATACATTCGTGTCACCTATGGCAAGGATCTGAACATTACCAGTAGCCAGATTGAGCAGCTAAGCTGGGTCATGGATAACCCTGTTGCCACCCCGGAAATGTCGGCGGACCGGCTACCCTCTGACATACACTGGGAAATCCCTCGTGCCCTGTCCCGCCTTTATTCACTCCAGTTGCTGAAGTCCGGTACAGAAAAGGACTACGATGCCTTCATTCTGCCCCAGAAAGATCTGGCTGTGCCGGTCCTGAGCCTTCAGCACTTCAACCAATTGTCTGGGCTGATTCGCGGGCTCGATGAGGAGTCTTACGAAACACTGGCTGCCGCAGCGTTAATCAGTGCCGTCACCCTGTCACCAACTGCCAGGGAGCGAGCGTCGGTAGTTCTTGATACCAAACTACCGGAAGACAGTACTCGGTTCCTTGCGGTAACCGCTGATAAAGCCACCAGCATTTACCCGCTGGCAAAAGAAATTGCCAGAAAATACCGTTCCGACGGTCACAAATTCACCATCGTGTTCCTGTCAGACAGTCATCTGCGACATATGATGTACAACGAAGGTTCACTCAATATGTACAGCACTCTGAAAGAGGGCTTTCGCAGTGGCAAACTGAAGCCTGGAGACCTGAGCCTCTGGTATGCCTACTGGGTAGATAACATTGCCGGCTTCAGGGGGCATGTCAGTGCCAAAGGCTCCCTGTACCTGACGGAGAATACCTTCCGGGCAATGAACCAGATCAAGGTCGAACTGGACAAGCTTCAGAAAGATCCGGATTTTAATCCCATTCCTGCCTATCTGACGGCGCGAGCCCAGTGGCTGAAGCTCTCGAACGATAAAGGGCTGTCTACTCAGGAAGTCGAAGCTCTGGGTGCTCTGGCTGCAATGATGAGATTGTTTACTCCGGAAGAAGGCAGTCTGTTGCTGAAAGCCTTCAGCACGTTGCCCAAAGAGCAAAAGAAACGCTGGGTCGATCATGTTCAGTCTCAGCTTCAGACCACCGACTACGCAACACCGACTTACGCACCTGCGCTAATGGCTAACGCTCTGATTCTCAGCAATCTGGCCGAAACAGTAGAGAAGGTGTTGCCTTTTTACCTGAGTGCTCTGGACGTCGCAGCCCTGGCTAGAAAAACCGGCGAGCTGCCTAAAAGTACACCGTTGTCTTTCAGAGTCTTGGCCAATGACAAACAGGTTAAGATTATACTCAAGTCAGCACCACCCGGGATAGAGATTGATCCAAAAACGGGCTTGGCGACTCTGAAAGGGATCTGACACAACCCCTGCCTGCTTCGAACTCCAGAAGCAATGGATTGCAAAGGAGCTATCATGTTTCTTCAAACCTTCGGCCCCAACTTGTCAGGAAGAGATTTCGCAATCGGTGATCTTCACGGCATGTATGACTTGCTGTTCGAAACCCTGGAGCAAGTGGATTTTGATTTTAAGCTGGATCGTTGTTTCAGTGTGGGAGACCTGATTGACCGGGGACCCGATTCGCCAGGTTGCCTCTCCCTAATCCATGAACCCTGGTTCCATCCTGTCTGCGGCAATCACGAAGATACCCTGCGGACCATTGCCCGAAACCCAGAGTCATCAGCTATTCTGGCAGACTGGGTTCTCAACGGTGGTCGCTGGCATCTTAAAGTGTCTACAAAACAAATGCAGGAGTATGCCAACTGGGTAGATACATTGCCCTACCTGATACTCGTTGAGCAATCTGACGGAAGCAAGTTGGCGATCTGTCACGCAGAATACCCATTAAACCATTGGAATCCTGAGAGCATTGCAAGCAATCCTGAACTGACCCGGCAATTGATGTGGTCAAGAACAAAAGTACAAACCGGGAATACAGACTGGGTTGAAGGTGTGGACCATATTATCTGTGGCCACACCATTGTCGAAAACCCTACGACTCTGGGCAATACCCACTTTATTGATACCGGAGCTTTCAAGTCCAACACTCTGACATTACTGCCATTGTCACAACTCAGGTAATAATGAAAAATTAACAACCCATCTCCAGCAGCTCTGCTTTATAATGAGTAACTGAGGTATCGACAAATCATAAGTCTGACATGCAGCCCATAACCGCCAGAACACTCTCCGACATCGACTGGGAAAGCTGGAAAGCTCAAGATCCTGCTACCCTGACGTTTATCATTAAAAACGATCATATTCTTTTAATTCGCAAAAAGCGCGGACTGGGAGCCGGCAAAATCAATGGGCCCGGCGGCAGGCTTGAAGATGGTGAAACCACGTTGGAGTGCGCAGTGCGAGAAGTTCAGGAAGAACTGAACGTCACCCCGCTGAATATGAACTTTCATGGTGAATGCCTGTTCCAGTTTGTCGACGGCTACTCCATTCATGTCTACGCCTTTTCCGCTTCTGACTATGATGGTATTCCCGAAGAAACCGACGAGGCGATCCCCCTGTGGTTTCATATCAAAGATATTCCTTACGATGAAATGTGGGAGGATGACCGCTACTGGTTACCTCTGCTGATGAAGAAAAAGAACTTTATCGGCCGCTACCTGTTCAACAAGGATAAAATGCTGGATTACGAAATCGAACTCCTCACCTGACATTTCCCCATGTTGTCACCACCGCTGTCATCAGCACCAGAGCTGTCCTTCTTTATAACGGCTATCCCGGCAGTCCTCATTACAGGATTAGGCAAAGGAGGTATGGGTAACGCTCTTGGGATGATTGCTGTACCTCTTATGTCGATATCGATGCCTCCCGTTCAGGCTGCTGCAATCCTCCTACCCTTGCTGTTAGTTATGGACGGATTCGCCATCTGGGGATGGCGGAAGCACGTAGACTGGACTGTGTTCAGGGTCATTATTTTTCCGGGCCTGTTCGGCATTTTTCTGGGCCTGATGATATTTGCATCCCTGAGTGAACGGGCTATCAGAGGCATAATTGGTATCATTGCCATTTTGTTCTGCCTGAACCAATGGTTTGGTGATTACGTTCACTCACCCCATAAGCCCGGCACACTGAGCGGTATTTTCTGGTCAACCGTCAGTGGTTTCACCAGCTTTGGTATTCACTCCGGAGGACCACCGCTGAGTGTTTACATGCTACCGTTGAAGCTGGAAAAGGAATTTCTGGCAGGCACCATGGCTATTTTTTTTGGCTCTCTCAATCTGATAAAGTGTCCTGCCTATGCAGCCCTTGGCCAGTTCACCGCAAACAACCTGCTACTGTCCTCTTTGTTAGTACCTGTTTGCCCCCTGGGTGTCTGGCTTGGAATGAAGATGGTTAAAGCAATCTCTACTGACTTTTTTTACAAGGTTTTGTACGTCTGTCTTTTCATAACCGGACTCAAGCTCCTTACCGACTTATTCTGATAGCTAGCAGCCTGTCGGACTTAAGCGTCCGTAGCGAGGATTGCAAGAAATTGAGG
>NZ_JAHHPQ010000136.1:0-9187 GCF_024606245.1 Endozoicomonas sp. SESOKO2 | reverse complement strand
TCTTCGTCTGTGGAGTCTTCGTCTGTGGAGTCTTCGTCTGTGGAGTCTTCGTCTGGAGAGATCCTGTATGAGGCGACCCGGTTTATAAAGTTGCTGCTAATGAATCTGCTGCCAACAATGTCATGTGGCTGTTGCAGATATGGTACGCCGCACACACAGCGGAGTTCAATGTCAGAGAGATCATCCAATTTTTCGAAAGATGGGCTTTGTAGGGAATTCAGCGGTGGTTCAACGGACTCTACGCTATCGGATGATGGTCGGAATTGACAAACGCCATGACAGGGATGGGCGAAACAATTAAAACCCAAAGTATGTGAGTGTTGTTGAGAGCCTCCGTTACTGCCGCCAGAGCCAGAATAAAGGTGGATAGAGAGAGAACTTGCAGACTGGGTGGTAGCCCCTGTTGCACGCTGCCTCGATGATTTTGGTGACTGGTATGGTGTTTGGTTATCTCCAGAGCCCAACACCATAGTAATGATGGAATAGGGGTGATTTTGACTCGTCTCTTGTTGTTGAATCGGCTTAAACAAGGGTGAATCGGGGTTCCAATAGCTTTTCAAAAGTAAACCAACAGCGACAACCACTTCTATGGATAGCCATGGATAAGAGGTGGAGCTTAGGGGGGGATCGTTGGTTGTCAGGATTGGTTTTAAATCAACCATCAGGTTAGTGGAATAAAGCAACTTCCATGAAATCAATTCAATAATGGTTGTTTTTAACTCGTAAATATGAGGTCTTTGTTGTTTTTTTTCAGGCGAAGGATTCGATCCTGCATAGCCGTTTTTGTTAGTAATACCTGACGGATTTCCAGGCGATGTATGGCGGTCAGTCCTTATAGAAAAACTCTGGTTTGGAAAAACTGTTTTCTGTTCAAGCTCTAAAACAAGTCGTCTTGTCAGCGGTTCACCCTGACAGACGAGAGACAACGTCAGTAACGGCAACTGCAACATCAACATCAGTCCCGCAAAGAGTGAGTGCTTAATGATTCTATCCTTGCGTTCTGGTTTACAGAGAAGAAGGATAGTTTAAAAAAATAAGCGTGCTTTTCTTTCCGAGAACTTCTGTTAAAAAATCTCCTTTAAACCCCAAAGGCTGCAACAGGCATAACTTTATGAAAAGGGTGCCAGATCAAGGGTTGTGGTTATCATCCTGGTCCACATCAACCGGCTTGCGTTTTCTATGTCTTCTTTTGTGCTCCCAGTGGGCTTTAGCATTCTTACAGACCTTCCCGCACTGCTGCAGCTGCACACCCTCCCCGATTATTGTCATATCAAAGGTTCTTGGCCCGGTGTGGTATCTGCTTTTGCGAACTGACAGGGTTCTGGCATTCTTGAAGACCTTCCCGCATGGCTGATACTTGCCATCTTCAATGCCTAATGTCTCGACACAGGTTTGTTGTCCGTTGTGCTCTCTTCTCTTGTGATTTGACAGTTTTTTTTGGCATCGGGCTGCCTCTCCGTAAGGAAGACAATCCGAAGGTGAAGCCCCTTTGGGATTTTGAAACGGATAAGTGTTAAGGAAGCCCCGCTTTCTTCTGGAAGGCGATGATTATGCAGCCTGAGCAAGCCGTCGATTATAGTCAAGTCATCATAGGTGGGAGGCAAATTCCCGTTCATTGGCACATCATCATTAAGTGATACGGTAGGGGCAGTTGTACAGACTGCCTCTGCAATCATTGAGTGTGTAGGGCTAACTGTCGAGCTTTCTACGGAATTCAGCGACCATTCATCGGGCCCTCTGCTATCGGATGATTACAACGGGCAAGCCTAATGAAAGGGAGGTAGGTTGTTACCTATTTGCTTTAATTTCTTTAGGTCTGGAGCCATCATTCTGGTTAGGATAAAAAGACTTGCGCTTTCGGTGTGTTCTTTTGTGCCTGGACAGTGCGTGGGTATTCTGGAAGGCCTTACCGAACGGCCGCAGCAGGCCATCCTCCCTGCATAACCTCTGCTGACCATCCTCTCCGATCACTGGCAGGTTACAGATTTGTTGCCCGCTGTGGATGCTTTTTTTGTGATCTTTCAAGGCGTTGGCATTTTTGCAGACCAGTCCGCATGGCAGCCGCTGGTCACTCTCCTCGTTCACTGTCTTATCAGAGGTTTTTTGTCCGCTGTGATATTTGCTTTTGTGACATGACAGAGAACGAGCATTTTTTAAGACCCGCTCACATGGTCGTCCCTGACCATCGTCCCCGACCACAATCGCGTTACAGATTTTTTGCCCACTATGGTTTCTTTTTTTGTGATCCGTCAGGGCATTCACACTCTTGCAGACCGCTCCGCATGATTTCTTTTGACCATCCCGCCCGACCACTGTTTCGTTGCATGTTCGTGGCCCGGAATGGTTGCTTCTTTTGTGATCTGACAGGGCTTTAGCGTTCTTGCAGACCTTTCCGCATTGCTGCTGGCCATCCCTTCCAGCCACTGTTGCATTGCAGATTTTTTGGCCGGTGTGTTCTTTTCTATTGTGATCCGATAGGGCTTTAGCACTCTTGCAGACCTTTCCGCATGGCTGCTGTTGGCCATCCTTCCTGACCACGCTTTCGTGGCAGGTTTGTTGTCCAGTGTGGATGCTTCTTTTATGAGACGACAATGTTTTAGCATTCTTGCATACCTCCCCGCATGGTCGCGGTTGGCCATCTGCACCGACCACTGTTTCGTAGCAGGTCTTTTGCCCGCTGTGATCTTTTAATTTGTGATCCCACAAAGCTTGAGTATTCTTGCAGGTTTTCCCGCATGGTCGATGCTGGCCATCCCCTCCGGTTACGGTTTGGACACAGATTCTTTGTCCGCTGTGGAATATTCTTTTGTGTGCTATCAGGCTATTAGCATTCCTGTAGACCTTGCCGCATGGCCGCTGTTGGGCATCTTTCCCGACCACGATCACGTCACAGGTTGGCTGTCCGAAGTGCTCTCTGCTTTTGTGATCCGACAGGACTTTTTGACAACGGGTAGCCCCTCCGGAAGGAAGGCAGCCCAAAGGTGAAGTCACCATGGGGCGTTTGAAATGGGTAAGCGTACAGTTAATCCCGGTTTTTTCTGGAGGGATATGGCTTCGAAGATTGAGTAACCCGTGGATTATAATCCAGTCATCAGAGTTGGCAGGCAAATTCCCGAGCATTGTCACATCATAATTGGGTGGTTCGGCTGAGTCTGTTGTAGAGACTGCCCCCGGGCCAATTAAATGTCTACAGCTGGCTGTAGAACTTTCTGCGGAATTCAGCGGCCATTCAGCGGATTCTCTGCTACCGGATGATAATCGGAAACTGCAAACGCCACGACAGGGAGAGACGAAACAATTGAAACCCAGGGTGTGCAGAGCTTGTTGAGGACCTCTGTTACCGCCGCCATAGTCAGAATAGAGAAGGTTAGCGAAATAGCCTGTAGATTGTGGGGCTCCCGGCGCTTGCTGGCTGGATGATTCTGATGGCTGATGTGATTGTTGGTCATCTACAGAGCGAAGCATCATAGTGATGGTAGCAAACGGTTGATCCCCCTGTGTCTGCGTAGATGTTGCCTCTTGTTGTTGGATTGGATTAAACAGCATGAAATCGTTAGTCAAATTGCTTTCTAAAAGCCAACCGGCTGCAACAACCACTTCTACAGGCAGCCTAACTCCGTAACTGCCGGGTCTGTTCGGTTTGTCATCAGACCGAAAATCCAGTCCTGCATAGTCGTTTGTGTCGAAAACCTCCGAAAGATTGTCCGGCAGGGTATGCCTGTCACGTTCTATAGAGACGCTCAGGTTTGGAAACACTGCCTTCTGTTCAAGCTTGATAATAAAACATTCTGTCCATGGTTCAGCCTGACAGACGACAGACAGCAACACTAGCAGAAACATTGTCGCCGCAGAGAGTGAGTGTTCAATCATTCTGTCCCTGTATTCTGGTCTCTGTAGAGCCAGGGTAGATCAAGAAAATAAGTCTTTTATCTGTCAATGATCTTTTGTTAAAAGCCAAGGGTAGCATCGAAAAAATTCTAATGAAAAGAAAGGTGTTATTTATTCAATTTACTTTTTTAGGGCTGGGTTCACCATCCTGATTCACAGGATAAGAGATGCGTTTCCGATGTGTTCTTTTGTGATCCCAAAGAGTTCTTTTATTCTTGCAGACCTTCCCGCATGGCCGCAGCTGACCATCTTCCCCAGCCACGGTCACTTCACAGTTATACTGCCCGGTGTGGCATATGTATTTGTGAGACGCCAAAGATTGAGCATTCTTGCAGACCTTCCCGCATGACCGTTGGTCGCCATATTCTGTGGTCACGGTTACGTCACAGGTTTGTTGCTCAGAGTGATCTCTTCTTCTGTGATCCCGCAGGGCTTGGGCATTTTTGCAAACTGTGCCGCACGATCGCAGCTGGCCATTGTCCCCGACCACGGCCATAACACAGGTTTTTTGCCCGGAGTGTAAGCTGCTTTTGTGAACCGACAGGGATTTAGCATTCTTGTAGACTGCCCCGCATGGTCGCTGCTTACCATCCACTCCGAGAACGTTTACGTAACAGGTTTGTGGTCCGGCATGGGTTTTGCGTTTGTGATCCGACAAGGCTACAACATTCTTGTAGACCATCCCGCATGGCCGCAGTTGGCCGTCATTCCCGGCCACGGTTATGTTACAGATTTGATGCTCACTGGGGTGCCTTCTGCTTTTGTGATCCGACAAGACTTTGGCATTTTTGCAGACCCACCCGCATGGCTGCTGCTGGCCATTCTCCCCGACCACGGGCAAGTTACAGGTTTGTTGCCCACTATGGGCTTTTCTTTTGTGATCTGATAAGCCTTTAGCATTTTTGCAGACTTTCCCACATAGCCGTGGCTGACCATCCTCCCCGACAAAGGTCGCGTCACAGAGCTTTTGCCCAGTGTGGTATGAGCTTTTGTGAACCGATAGGGCAGCAGCATTCTTGCAGATCTTCCCACATGGTCGAGGCTGACCATCCTCCTCGAACACGGTTACGTCGCAGGTTTGTTGCTGGCTGCTGTGAATTTCGCCTGTGTGACCCCGCAGGGATTGTTGGCAATGCGAAGGCGTAAAGCTAATGCCGGTTTTTTCCGGAAGGCTATGCCTTCTGAGACTGAGTAAACTGTGGATGATAATCCAGTCATCGGAGTTGGCAGGCTGGTTCCTGTGCATTGTCACATCATAAATGGCAGGTTCGGTTGGGTCTGTTGCAGTGGTTGCCCCTGCACTTATTGAGTATCTATAGTTTCTTCCTTTATAGTTGCCGCCTCTATAGTTGTCAGTCATACTTTTTTCTGAATTCAGCGGCC
Organism: Endozoicomonas sp. SESOKO2; assembly: GCF_024606245.1. NCBI lineage: Bacteria > Pseudomonadati > Pseudomonadota > Gammaproteobacteria > Oceanospirillales > Endozoicomonadaceae > Endozoicomonas > Endozoicomonas sp. SESOKO2. Next base: position 3,916 of record NZ_JAHHPQ010000136.1, on the reverse strand, counting down.
ATTCAGCGGGTTCTCTGCTATCAGATGATGATCGGAAACTACAAACGCCATGACAGGGAAAGATGAAACAATTCAAACCCAAAGTATGTAGAGTTTGCTGAGAGCCTCCGTTACCGTCGGCAGAGTCAGTATTCAGAGGGTTAGTGAAAGAGCCTGTAAGGTGGCAGGGGGTTCCCGCGGTTGGTTGCCCAGAGGGTTCTGATGGCTGGAAGGGCTGTTGGTTATGTCCGGAGCCATGCACCATCGTGATGGCGGCAAATGAGTGCCCCTCCAGTGTCAGCATAGTGGTTGCTGCTTGTTGTTCGATCGGCTTAAACGACAGTGAATCGGGGTTCCAATAGCTGTTTAAAAGCCAACCGATGGCAACAACCACTTCTACAGGTAGCCATGAATAGGGGGTGGAGCTGAGAGGAACGTCCTTGGTGGCCAGGATCGTCTCGTACACCTGCAAGTGAGTGGCATAAAGCCATTGCCACGAAATCGATTCAATAAGGAGCGTTTTTACCCCGTAACTGTTAAATTTGTGTCGTTTGTCATCAGGCGATGAACTGATTCCTGCATAGTTCCTTGTGTTGACAAGGTCTGAAGGGGTGCCCGGCGATGCGAGCAGGCCACGCTTGATAGAAAAGCTTTGGTCTGGAAACACTTCATTCTCTTCAAACTCGAGAATAAAACGTTCTGTCCACGCTTCGGCCTGACAAACGACAGATCTAAAAAGTAGTAGCAACATTAGCGGCAACAGTGATGCCGCAAAGAATGGGTGTTTAATATTTCTATCCCTGTGTTCTGGTGACTAGAGAGCAAGGATAGATCAAGAAAATAAGTCTGCTTTCTGTCAAAGACCTTTTGCTCTGCAGGAGACAATTTCGTAAAGAATCCTGTTATAAAAGGGAGAGTGGGTACTCGCCTGCAGGTATAACTGCAAGCTTATGAACTCAAGCTAAATGATTCCCTCCTTTGCGAAAATGACGACCTCCTACTTAGCGACCATCATGATGTTGATTTTGAACTGGCCAAAGTCCCGTTTGGTGCGATCCAGACAGACAACCCAGTTCCCTTCGGGCGCCACCCAGTCAACGACTCTTCTGGCAATTTCACCCTTTCATATCAAGCTTTGTCTCGAAACTGTCCTCCTACAGAGGATCTTTTGTAAAAAACTGAAGGTGACACTGGGAGAAACCTCATTGATCCCATGTACTGGATCAAATCGTTACTTATTCTGTTTAGCCTTTTTAGGATTGCGACCATCATCGTGTTCCGGATCAACAGACTTACGTTTTCGATGGCTTTTTTTATGATACGACAGGACTCTGACATTTTTGCAGACCATCCTGCACGGCTGCGGTTGGCCATCCTCCCCGGTCACAATTAGGTCACAAGTTTTTGGTCCGGAGTGGTTTCTTCTTTTGTGCTCATAAAGGGCTCTACCACTTATGCAGATCCTGCCGCATGGCCGCAGCTGGCCATCCTTCCCGGTTACGTTCACGACACAGGTTTGTTGCCCGCTGTGGCATCTGCTTTTGTGCACTGACAGGGTTTGAGTATTCTTGCAGACTATCCTGCATGGTCGCGGCTGGTCATCCTCTCCGATCACAGTTACGTTACAGGTTTTTTGCTCGGAGTGCTCTTTGCATTTGTGAGACGACAGAGCTTGAGCATTTCTGAAGACCTTTGCGCATGGTCGCTGCAGACCATCTTCCCCGACCAAGGTAAGGACACAGGTTTGTTGCCCGCTATGGACTTTTCGTTTGTGATCTGAAAAGCTTTTAGCATTCTTACAGATCATCCCGCATTGCCGTGGCTGGCCATCTTCCCCGACTACTATTACGTCACAGGTTTTTTGCCCGGTGTGGTTTCTGCTTTTGTGCTCTGACAAGGTTTGAGCATTCTTGCAGACCATCCCGCATGACCGCAGCTGGTCATCCTCTCCGACTACTATTACGTCACAGGTTTTTTGCCCAGTGTGATCTCTGGTTTTGTGAGACGACAGGGCTTGTTCATTCTTGCAGGCCTTACCGCATGGTCGCCGCTGGCCATCCTGCCCGATCACGGTTATGTGGCAGGTTTGTTGCCTGCTGTGGACTTTTTTTTTGTGATCCGAAAAGCCTTTAGCATTCTTGCAGACCGTCCCGCATGATCGAGGCTGAGCATCTTCCCCGACCACGGTAACGTCACAGAGTTTTTCTCCACTGTGGATTTTTCTTTTGTGATCCGACAGGCCTTTGGCATTCTCGAAGACCTTTCTGCATGGTTGCTGCCGGCCATCCTTCCCGACCAAGGTCACGTCACAGATTTGTTTCCCGTTGTGGACGTTGTTTTTGTGTTTCCAAAGGGCTTTAGTATTCGGGAAGACCTTCCCGCATGGCCGCAGCTCCCCATCCTTCATGACCAAGGTCATGTGACAGGTTTGTCGCTGCCTGACGTGCTTTCTGCTTTTGTGACCCGACAGTGATTTAGCATTCTTAAAGACCCTCCCGCACGGCCGCGGCTGACCATTCTCCCCGATCAGGGTCACGTTACAGATTTTTTGCCCGGTGTGGTATGAGCTTTTGTGAACCGATAGGGCTACAGCATTCTTACAGACCTTTGCGCATGGTCTCGGCTGGGCTTCTTCCCCGACTATGATTACGTCACAGGTTTGTTGCTGCCCTCTGTGAATTTTACCTGTATGATCCGACAGGGGCTGTTGGCAATAGGTAGCTCCTCCGGAAGGTAGGCTGCCCGGAGATGGAATCACCATTGGATTGGTGAAATAGACAGGCGTGTTGCTAATCCCGGTTTCTTCTGAAAGGCTATGGTTTCCCAGATTGAGTAACCCATGGACGATAATCCATTCATCAGAGTTGGCAGGCTGATTCCTGCGCATTGTCATATGACAATTGGCTGGTTCGGCTGGGTCATTTGTAGAGATTGCATCTACACTGATTGAGTATCCATAGTTGCCTGTCGAACTTTCTTCAGAATCCGGCGGCCATTCAGCGGGCTCTCTGCTATTGGATGATGGTCGGAAACTACAAATACCATGACAGGGAAAGACGAAACAATTTAAACTCAAAGTATGCAGAGTTTGCTGAGAGCCTCCGTTATTGTCGGCAGAGTCAGTATCCAGAGATTTGGTGAAAGAGCCTGTAAGGTCGCTTTGAACTCCCGCGGCCTGCTGCCTTGATGGTTCTGATGGCTTGTGCGGTTGTTGGCTATGTCCAGAGCCAGGCACCACAGTGATATAGGCAAATGGCTGCCCCCGCTGTATCACCATAGTTGCTGCTCTTGGTTGTTCTTTTGGTTTAAACGACATTGAGTCGAAATTCCAATAGCTTTTTAAAAGCCAACCGACGGTAAGAATCACTTCTACAGATAGCCATGAATAAGGGTTGGAGCGTAGAGGGGCGTCCATAGTGCTCCGGATTAGTTCGTAACGCACCAGCAGATGAATGGCGTAAAGCGATGGCCACGAAATCGATTCAACAAGAGTCTCTTTTACACCGTAACTGTAAGTCTTGTGTTGTTTGAATTCGGGTGGTGAACCGAGTTCTTTATTATCGCTTGTGTCGGCAATTTTAGGTGAACTGAACGACAGTGTACGTAGGACTGGATTTATAGAAAAGCTCTGGTTTGAAAGCATTTTATTTTGTTGAAGCTCAACAATAAAATATTCAGTCCGCGGTTCTGCCTGACAAACGACAAAAAACGGTAGTAGCAAAAGTGGTAGCAAAAGTGATGTCGCAAAGAGTGAGTGTTTAATAATTCTATCCCTGTATCCTGGTGACTAGAGAGCAATGATAGATCAAGAAAATTAGTCTGCTTTCTGTCAAAGACCTTTTGATAAAAGCCGAAGGCGGTGCCGGGAAAAAACTTATGAAAGGGCTAGCAGCCTGTCGGACTTAAGGCTGTCCTACTGCGGTTGCAATAAATTGGT
>NZ_JAHHPQ010000135.1:0-1986 GCF_024606245.1 Endozoicomonas sp. SESOKO2 | reverse complement strand
CCCGATAAAACTGAGCATGTCGCCGCAACGTTCAGAGCTACTGGCAGAGACCGTAGACAACGTAAACCGGCTGATTCACGGGGCTGAAGCCCTGTTGGAGGGCTACCGGGCCTTCTTGCTGCTGGCGGGAAACAGCGATTCAGAAGAGGTCCAGTCATTGCTGGATGAATTGATGCAATTGACCTCCCGGTTCGTGACGTTGAAACAGACTATCCAATCCGGGTTAGAGAGTATCACTCGTCACCAGCAGACCGGTGAAGAGCGTCAATTGTCGTTTATTAAGTGGGTGGCCGACTGCTATCAGCTAAAATCCTTTCTTCAAGCACTCAATCCCGGGAAGGCTGAACAGGTTCTGAGTGTTCATGAGCTGATTTTTGCCCTGCATCAGCGTTTCGTAAAGGCGCTGGCACCGGTCACTCTGGCCTCGGGTCATGGTAGGGTTTCTGAGGAAAAACGCGTCACCTATGTTGATTGTACGACTCCGGGTGACTCAGGTGAAAAGGCATCGCTATTGAGTCCGTCCTGTAAAACATCGATCAAAAAATTAGAGTACTCAGGGACTGTCGTCAGTATGGATGACGCTTTGATTGTTAACCTGGAGCTCGGAAGTCATATCTGTGTTATCGAACTACTTGAAAACGCAGAGGGGGGGAAAGGACGAACCTTGCGGCTGAAATTTTCCGACCAGTTTCGGAGCACTGATGGCAGTGATAAGCGTGGTAAGTTAATGCGTATGTGGTTTTTAGTGCAGTTACTGAAAGTGATTAAACTGGATAAACAAGCTGATAGTATGAAGCTGAGTTGCAGTGCCGTAACGAGTGAAATGATCGTCGAATATCCCCAAATGAAGTCACGTGAAATCCTGCAGGAAGCCTTTGAAAAACTGACGATTGTGTTAGATGCTATGTGCGATCTCGATTTACTCTTTAGCGACAACGACATTTTTGAAGAATATCATTGGGACTTTAACATGCTTGCACAACGCCTTAATCCCGATGTTGCGACAGAAGCGGACAGATTCACCTTTCAACATTGTCTTTTCTCAATGTTTTATCTGGGGGATGAACGCATTAGTCCCGATTGCTGCCAGTTATTAAGCAACCACCTTCAACAGTTTGTTCATTATGCTGAGCGGTTAGGCGAGTGTCAGTCGTTAGTATTTCTCAGGCAAAAACCGGAACACAGTCTGCGGGAAATATTAATGAGTAATGAGATGAGTGAGAGCATCCGCAGGGAACTCTTACATCATTATTTATTGTTAGATCCTCATTACTCTATTCGGCTGGTTGAGGATTTTTATCCCCATTTGAGAGGTCAATACTTCGTTATCAAACCATCACGTGATTACACGCTGACGCTTGATGTTCCGCCGAGTCAGTCGCTTTTGGATATTAAAGAAAAGATCAGGAAAACCATGGTGAAGGGTGGGCTGAAATATGTCAGCCAACGGGTTCGGAATGATCAAGAGCTTGTATTAGAAGTCATTGCAGTAAAACCATTGCACCTGAAATATGTCAGTGAAGAACTGAAGTGTGATAAAGGTGTCGTCATGGCCGCAGTCACTCAGGATGGCTATTGTCTGAGTTATGCCAGCCAGCAACTTCAGGATGATGATGAGGTTGTCATGGCCGCCATGGCTGAGTATCCGCGCGCTCTTCAGTATGCCAGTGAAAGAATCCGAAGTGATAAAAGCATTATTTAAAAGTCAATTGATCGCAGTATTGTTTCCTTACAATATGCCGGTGAAACGGTATTGAATGATCACGAGTATATGCTCTAATTAATTGCAAGGAGGCCACGTGCTTTTACATATGCGGCTCCCGGGCTCAAACATGATCAGTTTTTATCGATTCAGCCATTCTAAGAAACCCCGAAGTCCATAAATATGTCAGGGAGTTTTTGAATAAGCTCTGATCGACTCTGACAACAATGGGCTAGCAGCCTGTCGGACTTAAGGCTGTCCTACTGCGGTTGCAATAAATTGGT
>NZ_JAHHPQ010000134.1:0-1301 GCF_024606245.1 Endozoicomonas sp. SESOKO2 | reverse complement strand
TCCTGCCCGGATGATTCTGATGGCGGGTTGGGTTGTTGGTTGTGTCCAGAGCCAGACATCATAGCGGTTATCGTGAGTGGGTGATCCTGACTGATCCCCCGGAGTTCCATAGAGTTAAACGACGGTGAGTCTGGGTTACAATAGCTTTTTAAAAGCGAACCGGCAAAGGCAACCACTTTTACAGATATCCCTGAATAGGGGTTGGAGGATAGTGGAGTGTCTTTGGTGTCGACAGTAAAACGTTCTGTCAACTGTTCAGCATTACAGACGACAGATAACGTTAGTAACAGCAAACGAGATGCCGCAAAGAGTGAGTGTTTAATAATTCTATCCCTGTATTCTGGCTTTTACAGAGCAAGGATAGATCAAGAAAGCCTCATAAAAGGTCGGTTGCCAGATTAAGAACTAAGGTCATTGTTCAGAAGGCTTGCGTTTTTGATGCATTCTTTTGTGATTCGACAGGGCTTTTGCATTCTTGCAGACCTTTCCGCATGGCTGTTGTTGGCCTTCCTCCCCGACCACGGTGACATCACAGGTTTGTTGTCCAGTGTGGTATCCGCTTTTATGCTCCAACAGGGCTTTAGCATTCCTGAAGATCTTCCCGCATGGCTGCGGCTGACCATCCTTCCGAACTACAGTCACGTCACAGGTTTGTTGCCCGGTGTGGTCTCTGTTTTTGTGATTCGTCAGGGCTTGAACATTCTTGCAGGTCTTTCCGCATGGCCGCGACTGATCATCCTCACCGATTACAGTTACGTTACAGGTTTTTAGCCCGGTGTGCTGTCCGCTTTTGTGAATGTACAGATATGCGGCATTTCTGCAAGCCTTTCCACATGGTCGCGGCTGGCCACCCTCCCCGATTACGGTCACGTCACAGGTCTTTTTCCCGGTGTGCTGTCCGCTTTTGTGAGTGGCCAGAGCTGCAGCATTTCTGCAGACCGACCCGCAGGGCCGTTGCAGACCGTCCCTCCCGATCACGGGCACATCACAGGTTTGTTGCGTCGTGTGGTCTCTTCTTTTGTGATTCTGCAGGGCTTGAGCATTCTTGCAGACACTCCCACACGGCTGCGGTTGACTATCCTCCCCGACCACAGTCAGGTCACAGATTTTTTGCCCGGAGTGGCTGTTGCCTATGTGACGCGACAGTGATTTTGCATCCTTCAAGACCTTCCCACATTGCAGCAGCTGGCCATCTTCCCCGAATATGATCAAGTTGCAAATGGCTTGCCCGGCAGGGACGTTTTTATCGATTGTCCCTACAACCATTGAATCTAAGGCGACCCCGTTAACAGGTTTGCAAA
>NZ_JAHHPQ010000133.1:0-1451 GCF_024606245.1 Endozoicomonas sp. SESOKO2 | reverse complement strand
CATCAATTTTTTTCCAGGTGTTATCTTTCAACCTCGCAATATCTTCATCGGGGGATTGCGATAATTGCCTTTTTACTGGCTATCAGAGGGCTTCAAATACGTAAGAATTGCAACAGGTAGTGTAGTATGGAACTTCGTCAAATTCCTCACGGAATCAGCCCTGACCCATGGTCGTCAAAGGTAGCGGGGTTGTCAGGTTCTCTATCGCTCTTTGGGTTGCTGATGGCTTAAACGACGGGCACTCGACACTGCCATTGCACGACAGTGTGCTAATTTCCTGCACCAGACGCTGGTAGTGCCGGTTCATTTCCGTGTTATTCAGGTTGGCGACTTCTTGACGATTATTCTCTGCTTCAACCGTGTCAGCGTCGTCTTTCTCACTTCCGGCCAGACTGCTCAGGTAATTCATCAGCCGCTGTCCAGTGTGAATGATCCTGTTCAGAAAGCCCGGGGCTTCCTTGTCTTCACCGTTGCTGTCTCCATTGCCACTGACAGCGGTGACCAGGCTCATTGTCCAGCCGGTTTATCACGGCTGATACCCCCTCCGGTCACCGGCGGCAGCTTTATCCTGGCGGCCCGGGTGCGACGTACCTTCACCCCCGACAGTCGAGCACCAGCCGAGGTCAAACTGATGCATTTTGCCGGAACTGACGGCTCCGATGCCATCAGCTTGCACCTGGAGAGACATGGCGGGTTGGAGATCAGGCTAACGGATGGAGCCAGGGTCTTTCATAGCAGGATCAAGCAATTTTTTACCTCTCCACGCCAACACCTGGCCATGACTATAGATGACACTGGGTTTCTAACCGTCTACCGGAATGGCCAGAGTGTTTTCGCGGCGCAGGCCCTCAAGCCACCCAGGATAGTTCGGACGCAGAACTGTTATGCCGCTGACAAACCAAAGCTAACGGTTAACCAAACCAATGAGGTAGCCGTTGATCAACTGGTCATCAACCAGCATCTCCCGTTGCCTGAAGGCATAAAAATGATGGCATCCGGTGCGGACCCCCTGGTGAGGATTGGCAACTGGCGAAACCCTCACCTTGTCTATGCCAACGATTGGCCAGACAGCCTGGAGCTGGATGACGGGGCTCTGGATGACAAGGCTTTCATTGATAAACGACTGAGGTCTGGTTATTCACTACTGCAGAAAACCGTCCCCGGACATCAGTATGTCATCGATGAAAAGAGTGCCATTTACCGCTTTACTGGCAGTGACACCATTGACAGTGATCAATGGATTTTATCAAACGCCACGGGCACGGCTGACCAGCTGGAAGTTGAAACCTACCCCTGCCAGAAACTGCACTATCAAAAAGCGGGTGGGGACCTGATCCTGACTATCTTGACGAATGATAGAACGCTGCAGGACAGCGAAAGTGGCACAAAATCAATCAATTCCACCCAGAGCCTTCGGGTGCTGAATTTTTTCAGTAAGGAAGGCGAAACCA
>NZ_JAHHPQ010000132.1:0-1088 GCF_024606245.1 Endozoicomonas sp. SESOKO2 | reverse complement strand
TGATTGTTCTTTTTTAACCAATCCGTGAAGTCACGTTCGAACGCTTGCCATTGCGAGCCAAGCAGTCGTTGCAAGGAGACTCTCTTAGCTGGTCTTTTCGTGAGAATACCTTTTCTGGCGTCATCAGCAAATTCCACACCAGCCGTTCTCCAGGGGCTCATCAAAGAACCATATTGCTCATTTCCCGGAATTGCACAAAATTGTTCCATTACATTTATCATTCCGCAAGATAGAACCCGTTTTTTAAATAGGTGAATGATTGGAATTTTTCCTTTGGCAAGAACATCGGAGACACTGATATCACCGGAACACCAATTGATTACAGAACCTTGTTGTAACAGATCAAAGTCACTATTTACTATTCGACCAGGGGTAATAATGTGTATATTTTTTTCCTGCTGCCCATCGGAATTTTGAAAAGTCATGATCACATCTTTTTTATCATCACTGTTGATTTTAAATACCTTAACAGACTTATAGGGAAAAAAGTCCGGTCGCTGTTCAGAGAAATACTCACTGAAGTGGCCCGGATTAAGCTGCCGAGAGCTGACTAACACCACATCTCTGTCGTTGTTTCCTTCCATCAGCACCAAAACTCTCAGCACCTTAGCGAGAAAATATTTAGTATTACCATAGGCAAAGTAAAATACGCTCTGGTCATTCCCATCACTGCTTTTGCTCAGTGGATTAGCGCAATACTTACGCAGTAAATCATCCTTGAATACAGTGTCAGGGTATGTATTTTCCATCAGGTATAGCCGCTGACAGCTAAAGCCCATACCCATCTCTTCTATTCCATGGGGGTCTGTTTCACTATAACCTCCGCTTCTGAGTTCATACTCACTAACACCCACCGTTTTGCTGGCAAATTTACCATCGCTGTTTGCCAACGGCGCTATCAAACCACTCGGGCCATGCAAGATAAAACTGGCCTCACACAGCAATTGATAGACTTCCTCTTCCTGGTGCACTGCGGTTAACGGCTGCTGTTCAAGTGGCCGGGATATTTCTTGATGGCGACCATCCAGAATGAAGGTTTTAACGTCATCAAAGGTGGCAATGGATCTTAATCGATTCAGCTCATCAAT
>NZ_JAHHPQ010000131.1:0-2605 GCF_024606245.1 Endozoicomonas sp. SESOKO2 | reverse complement strand
AAAAAAGGAATCACCCGTGGTATTCATAACAGCTGGTACGATCTGAGGCAGGTGGAGCTTCCTGCCGGAATGACGCTGTTGGAAAAGATGCAGTACGAACATGACCCGTCTCTGATGAGCCCTTCAACACAACAGGCATTGGAGAAAGAAGTGCAGCGGCTGAAGAGTGATGGCATTCGGATGAACCCGGGCACCCTGACGCAGGCAACGCTGGCTTCGGAGAAAGCCCAAAAAGTGCTGAAAGAACGGGGGATTACTGTGGTCAGCGAGAAGCGCCCCTTCGTTACCAACGATGGCGCCCCGAAAGAATGGAAAATGCTGGTGCCAAAGAAGATAGCGAAGCCTGATGTTCAGGAGGATACGCCAGCGGGGTGGGCATGTACAATCCTTTGATCTTGCTCTGAAAATACAGTTACGGACAACAGACTGTAATGGAACTTTTTACCAGCCGGTTACTCCAAGAACCATAGAATCCACCCTCACGGAAGTGGGTAAATAATAAGTTTTACTGGAGTATTACCATGAATGTTGTCCATGGAAGGCGAGCCTCTGCCAGCACGTGCCCTCAACCTCAACCAAACGTTGACACCCGTGCGGTGACGGCCTCTGGCCAATGGACAATCTGCGAATCGACCCGCCAGCTGCCACCCTGTCATCCCAGGGAGTATGAGCGACAAGAGCTACTGCGGGCTGCTGAGAGTGGTCGTCTGGCGTTTCGGCAAATTAGATTGACTAAAGAAAAAAATTACTTTTCAGGTAAGGGAACGCCGAGACCCTTTACCCTCGCCCTGCCGGGGGGGATGATGCCCATTAAGCCCATGCCGGAAATAGAGTTTGGCAAATGGATGGTAGGCATTGTTGATCCACAATGCCTATATGTCTATAAACGTGATGCAGCTACCGTACATCTGCTGGCAGATTTTGGCGCAACTCCGGAAACACTGCGAGCAAAACTACTGCCTGATCTGCAATCAACGCTCGATAGACGTCTTGAGCATGGCAATCAGGTCATCTGGAGAGTTTATCCTCACCGTTTCACTTCGGGACATCTGCAAGCGGATGGAACGTTCAGTTTACCAAAGTTGAAACCCGACAATGCCACCCCTCCACTTGATTACCCGGAACTGGTGCTCATTAAATATGGCAAAGAAGACATCAAATGCTTCTGTGTATACAACGATGTACAGACAAATATTGCCGATACCCTTCGGAACAAACGCCAGTGTGAAAAGGTATTAGAGCTTAAACCCTTGCCTCTGGTTGTTTATTGCCACCGCACAGGTTCTGTTCAGGTCTATTTTGATGATGAACTGGACAACAAACACCTGGCCAGGAATGAGGATTGTCTGGATTATTTTTCGATGTCACAGAGCATAGCCCCGGAAAATTTAAGAGGCATGTTGAATCTGCTACCAATGTCTTTGCGGACAGAGGCACTGAGTTCGGAATTAACCGTATCACCGGATACTGAGCACAAATTGCAACAAGCCATCAAACTGGTGGATGATCCTGATTCATACAGTTATGAGCAGCTTCTGAAATTAAAAGAAAGTGGCTTCCCCATTCACCAGCATTTTTTTCATGAAGGATGTTTTGAATCTTTGCTTGAAATGCTCCTGTGTTCCAAAAGGCTCAGAAACGGACAGCCTCAGGAGAAGCAAATTCAGAAACAGGAGGAAGTAGCTTGCCAAATGTTTCAGCTGCTTTTGGACAGTGGAGCAAGTCTGCCACGACATTGGTGCGTGGAATTCGTTTACTGGATGAATCGTTTTGACGTTAACCCAATGCCACTGGGCATAATGAATTGTATGCTGGCTGCCTTTAGACCATTTGAATTCCTGACTCCGCTCCATCTCAGGAAGCTACCTTTGACCGCCTGCCCTGGAGCAGTTGTTGAATTAGACCGCATTTGCCAGGGGCTTAATCAACAGCAACTGCAGGACGCCCTGGAAGAGCTGGTGCTACGATATTCAAGTGATGGTCAACCCGAGTCTCCTCTCGACATCATGCAGTCTCACTTACTAGCCCTGTTTCACTATGGGGCTCCCCTAAGCAGAAACTTTCTGGAATCTCTTAAATCCAGTTTGCAGAGGGAATATCGTGAAGGTGAGAAGGTTATAGATGATCTTGCTCCGCACGATTATATCGAATGGCTTAAAACACTCTGGGAACAACGGGAAACACATGCTTTCTACCAGAATTGGCCAGAGCATCTTCAGCAAGCTCAGCAGGACGTCGCGGACCTGAAACAATCTCTGGATATGAAGAATTCCCGCGACCTGGCGACACCATTGACAGCCAAGGCACCAACGGCATTACAGTTTCTGGTGGAGGCGTTCAGTAAACCGCCGGTCCTGCCTGATCATGTCGGTGATAATGAAAAAACCATCCTGAAGGTATTGCAGCATTATTACCGCCGTCCGGGTCCGGAACGCGTGATCAGGAGCCTTGGCGGACAGAGCTTGCCAATAGTATGGAAACCGCTGCACAGCTGCAGTCATGTCCTGCGGGCCAGGAATAATGGGCTCTGGTATATGGAGTTGCTGGAGGAATTTGAGCAGCATTACCTGAGCCCGAAAGAAAAAGAACTCCTGGCGCTGGCGAT
>NZ_JAHHPQ010000130.1:0-4356 GCF_024606245.1 Endozoicomonas sp. SESOKO2 | reverse complement strand
GACCAATTTATTGCAACCGCAGTAGGACAGCCTTAAGTCCGACAGGCTGCTAGACAATAATGTCACTCTGCATCCTCGTTGGGATACCATCTTAATTTGGATCGACAGGCTTCGTAAAAATTGTGATTCAGTGGATGCAGTAGTCTCAGTCTTTGGTGTTTTTTACGGATCAGGATGACGTCGTCAGGTACCAGCTCAATATCCACCTGCCCGTCAAAGCTGATGCGGGGATGTATTTCGTTGCCTTCGTGAATGACAAGCTGCAACTGACTGTTACCATCCACAACCAGAGGTCGGTTAGTCAGCATATGCGGATACATGGGAACCAGCACGATAGCATCCAGTTTTGGATGCATGATGGGACCGCCCCCCGACAGAGCGTAGGCGGTTGAGCCCGTCGGCGTTGCCATAATCAGACCATCAGAACGCTGCCTATAGACAAACTGGTCTTCAATAAACAGCTCAAACTCTATGATCTTGGTGGACACCCCCGGATGCAGCACCACATCATTGAGAGCATCACCACAGCCAATGGTTTTACCTTGACGCTCAACCTTGGCTTCCAGCAGAAACCGGTTCTCCATTCGGTAATGACCATTAAGTATTTCGCCAATACAGGCTTCCAGCTCATCCGGCGAAACATCGGTCAGAAAGCCCAGACGACCAAGGTTGACACCCACTACCGGCACATCATGGACAGAGAGTTCTCTGCCAGCCCCCAGCAAACTGCCGTCACCCCCGATGACCACGACCAGATCGCAAATTTTGCCCATGCTGGCCCGGTCACAGATGTGGAAACCATGCCCCGGCAAAAGATCCGATAATTGCTCATCCAGAGACACTGTTACACCCTGCGAATGCAGAAAATCGGTCAAACGTTTCAGGGGGCCATCAATATGAGCCTTACCCTGACGCCCGGTAACCCCAACCTGCTTGAATTCTTCCATCGGTCTAAATCACTTATCGTTGGTGAATTTATCCTGCCCGGATGACAGCTCAGCCTTAATTGAGCGATGACTGTAATCTGCCTGGTGAATATATAAACACACCGATTTGAATCTGTTACTCTTATTTGTCACCTGCAGGCTTCCCGGAGCCCGCAACGATCAGCCATCATTTTGTTATTTACAGCCATCGGCCCGATACCATGAACTGCTAAAAATGAATCGTCTCTCTCATCAGCAGATAGCCCGGGATATCCAATGGTTACTGAGCAGCCCCTCCATCATCAACCCTGATTATGATGCGAGGTTTATCTGCCCGGCAACCCACCCGGTGCACAACGACCAGATTACAGGCTCTGGCTATTCAGAGCTAGTGGAGATTCTGCATCAGCGACGGAGTCATCTGCTGGGTATCTATTATGAATCACTCTGGCAATACATCCTCAGACATTCAGAAGACTATCAGCTGATGGCCTGCAATCTTCAGGTTCAGAATAATCACCAGACACTGGGCGAGTTCGACCTGATTCTTAAGTCCCTTAAGCGAGAGGTTTTTATTCATCGGGAACTCGCCATCAAATACTATCTGGGTCTTCCTTCCGGCAATCACCCGGCCAGCCCCTGGCATCACTGGATTGGGCCAGGCCTGCACGACCGCATGGACAAGAAGCTCAACCACATGCTGCAACATCAGATCACGCTTTCGCAGACTCATGCCGGGCAACGTGCACTCAATGCTCTGGATATCTCCGGGGTACAGACTGAAATACTTTTCCAGGGATACCTTTTTTATCCGGTTACAGGTGCCTGCCCACCCCCTGAAGACTGTTCTGCTCAACACCTGAGGGGACACTGGCTGCCCATTAATCAGTTATCTTCATGGCTGGAACTCGAAGAAGGCGAAATCTGCTACCTGCCTCTGCCAAAATCACTCTGGCTATCTTCCTACAGAGGTGTGTCTGATCCAGCGACTCACCTCTCCGGAGATGAACTGATCAAATGCTTGCAGTCACAATTATCCAAAATCGCCCGTCCTCAGATGGTGGTTCGGTGTCATGAAAAAGAGGGTAATCTGTGTGAAAACAGTCGTTTTTTTGTGGTGCCCGATAACTGGGAAGCCGAGGCGATAGTGGCCGCTAAAATATAAACGACTCTTGTTATGCATTCGTTTTTATATAACAATTCGTAACAACTATTTATCGGTATTGATAAATAATTAATGGACTGTCTTGCTAATAGGGTATTTGCATTATGAAACGCTTGAGCTTATTCATTAACCGTTTCTATACTGGGCTATTTTGCTTGCTTGCCACGCTTCTTGTTCTTCAATCACCGGCGAGTCATGCCACAGGATTGATTGATACCCTGACCAGCCAGTTAAATGTCAGCAAGTTTCAAGCCGAAGGGGGTGCAGGTGCCCTGTTACAGATGGCCAGCTCTCAATTATCAAAAGACGACTTTAATACCATTCAGGGAGCACTACCGGAAACAGCGGAGTTATTAAAGGCAGCACCGGAAGTAATACCTGCCAAAAACTCTTCATCGATATTGAACTCTGCCAATTTGCTGGGCGGTTTCCATACTCTGAGCCAGCAGTTCAAAAAACTGGGCCTGAAGGACGAGATGATTTCGAAGTTTTCGACCGTACTGATTGATTATCTCAAAGCGAACCCGAATAGCGAAGCCGCCGGACTGTTAAAATCGGCACTTCCTTCAGGTATAGCCAATACTGCAGGCTCCCTGATTGAAAAATTCATGTAGCCCACTGGCTGAAACCACGACGCCCCTGGAGACCACCGGTATGAATGAGCAGCAGCCTGCCAATGCCGGATAGACCTCCCGATTCGGCCATCTGCTTCAGCGCAAAAAATAGCTTACCCGTATAAACCGGGTCCAGAGGGATCCCGGTTTCCCGCTCAAATTCCAGAATAAACCGAATAAGCTCGGGAGTTGTTTTGCCATAGCCACCACAATGGTGATCCAGCTCCAGGCTCCAACAGGTCGCAAGCGCGGGAAGATACTGCTGAATATCATTTTTCAAAAAATTTGCCCCTTTGAGCACCGAAAATCCCCGTACATGGGCATCATTGCCTGCACTGCGAACAACGCCAGCCATGGTCGCACCGGTACCACAGGCCAACCAAATCTCATCATATTCCGAAGCCCGGATGCACCCCGCAGCAAGAATATCTTCACAACCCCTGACCCCCGGTTCGCCCGAGCCTCCTTCCGGAACAATCATCACCTGATCCAGGGAGAGTGACAGCTGTTTTACCAGCATCTGCTGATATTGAGTCTCATCCCGCTTTCGGTATTCAGCACGACTGACATAAACCAGTCTCATGCCCCAGCGTTCTGCATCCTTTAACATGGCAGAGGGTCTAGCCGGTTTCTCACCTCGAATAACGCCTATTGTCTGAAAACCCAAACGATAACCTGCCGCTGCCATGGCATGAAGATGATTAGACCAGGCACCACCAAAGCTTAAAAGTGTTTTGATCTTTCTTGAACGCGCTTCAATAAGAAAGTATTTAAGTTTGAACCACTTATTACCACTAATAAGCGCATCAATTTGATCAAGACGAAGAACATCAATCGCAATAGAGTAATCGCGCACAAGACAGGTATTTATTCTTTCTATAGGCACATTGTTACGAATAACATCTGAAAAACACATAATCCCGTTTATTTTTCTGGTTTTAACACTCAGTAAGCAAAAATGACGTAATAAGTCAGTGATATAAACAATATCAGTAATAAAGAATACATATAACAAGCCTTCATTCCACTGATCTACGTGCTACAATGGGATCTCACTTAAACATTGTACTCTTACCTGACGCCCAAAAAGACAGTGTCTCTAGCGACGCTTGAAGCTTTGAAAGGTGACAGACAAGCAGCTACAGCGTCCCCGGAGATAGAGAAAAAATGGCAAACAAACTGTTCGTTGGCAACCTGGCCTTCGCCGCAACAGAACAAGATCTGGAAGAGGCTTTTGGTGCCTTCGGCGAAATCGAGGAAGCGAAAATCATCCTCGATCGTGAAACCGGTCGTTCTCGTGGCTTTGCTTTCGTAACCTTCAGTTCTGAAGATGCTGCTGAAGCCGCTCTTGCCCTGGATGGGCAGGATGTAGCGGGTCGCAGCATCCGCGTCAGCATCGCAACCGAGCGCCCTCGCAACAACAATGGCGGCGCTCGTCGTGGCTTTGGCGGGAATCGTGAAGGCGGTCGTCGCTTCTGACAACATCCCCCGATCCAGATCCAAAAAAGCTGGTTCATTGCTAGCTTTTTTTTCGCCTGAAATTTGCCTATTTGCAAGTAAAAAAAAAACGATTACCTAAAAGATAATCGTTTTTGTAGATGGCGGACCGGACGGGACTCGAACCCGCGACCTCCGGCGTGACAGGCCGGCA
>NZ_JAHHPQ010000019.1:0-1736 GCF_024606245.1 Endozoicomonas sp. SESOKO2 | reverse complement strand
GCGTTAACTGTATAGATATGGAAGAAATCGCACTAGGATCGATCAACTCAAAGTTCTATGAAAAGAATGGAGAGCAATACTATAAAATATCGCCAATATTGGGGCAGCAGATCAATTTCTTTCTCGATGCTCCTGTATCTGAAATCAAAGTATTAAAGAGCACAGAGCAAGAACTAGTAATAAAAAGAGGCAGGCTTAAACTTAAAATGGCATTCAAGCCATATGTTCCGGGGCTTCAAAAACTTCGCCTAATGCCAATCTATTTCGACTTCTTATCAATGGGGGTTTATTTCTGTGAAATATCCGAAACAAACAAAAATAGGTTACTCGGTACATTCGGCAACAGTTAACAAGTTTAGGCAACCTCGCCCCTACGGGGCTGGACAGCCAAAGCTTCGCTTCGGCTGCCGTTGCTAAAGGCGTTATGTTTCTAGGATATGTTATGAGTAACGAAATACCTACAAGAGTACATGTTGTAAGCTGGTTTTTCATGATTATAGGGAGCTTAAGTGTACTCAGCGGTGCTGGAAATTTAATGGTCAGAGAATCTGGCGATCTAGCGATATCAATTATTTGGCCAGTGTTAATGCAGATCTTTATAGCATTAATGCTTATCGTTGGCGGCTATGGATTACTCAAAGGCTCAGAATTAATGCGAAAGTTGCTTGTCAGATTATCGTTTTTAATTCTGATATTAATGGCTATTTTTTACGTTGATAAATCATTTGATTTCAGCTTTGTGTATTCTCTTGCCATAGGCTATTTGTTCTATCTTGTTCCATTAATATTTGTAATTCGAGCATTACAAAGTGATATCACCAAAGGCTACACCAACCGAAACATAACAAGGCGCTAAAGTACGTTCCAGGCTTCGCCCTCCACCCGACGCAGCCTGTTGCTGCGCGGCTTATCTTGGCGTTATGCCTCATGTACAAACTTAAAGAAATTCAAGAAGATATGAAAATTTGACAAAGTACGGCAATGCCGTATACTTTAACTCATGATATTTATTGAAACAAGCAAGTTCACCAAGTTGCTATCTGAATATTTATCGGATGATGAGTATAGGATGTTGCAATGGCACCTACAGGAAAAGCCTGAATCTGGTGATATTGTTCGTGGTAGTGGTGGTGTACGAAAAGTAAGGTGGGCACCTGAAGGTAAGGGTAAAAGCGGTGGTGTTCGGGTAATTTACTACTGGAAGAAGAGTGACCATGAAATTTGGATGTTAACGATTTATAGCAAATCTGAGCAAGCCACTGTTCCCGGTCACATTCTGAAGAAAATTGCGGAGGCTATCGAAAATGCGTGATAGAGATATAGGCCAGGAAATTCTTGATGGTATAGAAGAGATAAAAGCCTTCAAGTCAGGCGAAAAAGAATTGAAAACATCTATTCTTTCAGAGCCATCTCCGGCTAAAGAGATTAGAAAAAAGCTAAAATTGTCACAATCAGCGTTTGCTGGTTTTATGGGCGTTAGCATCAGAACCATACAAGACTGGGAACAAGGTCGCCGAAGTCCACAAGGTCCAGCAAAAGCCCTCTTGCGAATCGCAGAGCAGTGCCCGGAAGTCTTCCAAGAGCTGCGATAATCTCAGCAAAGGCATAACAAAAAGTTCAAGTTCGTTCCAGGGCTTCGCCCTTCCACCGGACGGCGCTAGATGCGCCGCCGCTTAACTTGGCGTTAACTGTATAGATATGGAAGAAATCGCACTAGGATCGATCAACTCAAAGTT
>NZ_JAHHPQ010000129.1:0-2625 GCF_024606245.1 Endozoicomonas sp. SESOKO2 | reverse complement strand
GTATTGAGTCACTGTTGCATAATGAGGCGAAAGATGAGGCGAAAGATTTTGCCAGAGGTCGATGTGAACGACACTGTGTTGCCAACTGGCCTCATAGAGCTCCAGCCAATGGGAGTAGCCATTGGGTAATGGCACCCCGGCCAGCGTCGGACTGGTGGATGGGTTCAATGGGAATGGCGTTATTCGCAACATCTGCTGATGACGCCCCAGCTGGTAAATCAACTCCAGGTAAAATCGCTTGCGGATCTGGGGTGAGTCCACCTGAATTTGCTCTGACCCCGAACGGGTACCGGTACACCAGCTGTACAGGTCACTTTCTACACTGGGTAAAATGGCCATGGACAAGACTTGCGCCGTGTGCAGCGTCACAGTGTTTTCTGTCCAGCGACTCAGCACGGAGGCGGTTTTTTTGCTCACCAACCAGTACTTCATGATGTTAAATGCCAGAGAGGGTAGTGCTCGCAATCCGTTCAGTGATAAATAATCACCATAACGACGAAAAGTAAAATCGTTTCCAAAGCGGAAAAAGAGGCCAGGTGATGATGAGCTCTCGATAAGCTCAAATTCACCCGGTGAGTGTATGTTTAAAGGAGTTTCATCTTCACCATTATCCTGATGATCCATAACTGAATAGCTGAAGCCTGCCAAAGACATTACGAACAAAACCTTGAAACGGCCATAGTACCCTCACACCATAAACCTGTTGCACCTCAGCAGCCAATGGTTGAAACATTGATGCCAGCAAGCCAGTTTCCTGATTCCGCACAGCCTCCGGTGCAATGGCCGGATGAATCTCAAATGAATGCTCTAAAGTCAGGTGTCGTAAAAACAGAGTCTGTTAAATCACCGGGAAAGTTTCAGGAAAATGATATATTGTTCGTTTACCCTCAAAAATTTGCTAACCAACCCAGCTTGAATTTGAATGTAAATCCCGGAGAACTGAAAGATTCCCTCAGATTGTATGTACATGAGAGATTGGATTTTCTTTTTCTAAATGGCCTGAGAGGCGATAGGCCTACCCGGGATGAAGAGAAGGCGCTGGTGGATTCAATATTAACAAGGCTGCCGACAGCGTTATATGAGTTCCTGAACAAGGACTGGTCTGGTAGAGACTGGTTTGACCCTGAGGAGTATCAAGCTTTGGTGAAGTTCCACTGTGCATTTATTTTTTTTGACGAAGAGGATTGTTTGCGACATCTGGGATTCGAGTCAGGCGTAAAGCAAAGTGTATTTAAAAAAATATTGATACAGGAGTGCCTGCCAATGCGCAGTGGCTGGAGCGAGGACGAGCTGTTGATTATTGAGGACTGGCTGAACTTTGAACTGGTAGATTATCAGCACTATCCTGATCGAGATGATCTCAAGAGCTGTTTAGGTTATTGCCATTATGGTTTGTTAAAAGCCGATTGTGTGTCAGTCTGTAATGACAGCTGTTACTGCGTGGTTGAAAACCAGGCTGCCTATAATCGCATTAAAAACCTTGAGAGCCAGGTGGAAAAATTGCCATAACGCAGACGCTCTCTCAGGCGCTGTCTCAGGCGGATTAAACTTTGAAATGTCTAATTCCTTGTGGCACTGGCTTGGCCAGCGGCCTTTTTTCAAGCTTCGATCCTTCTTTTTCGGAACTTTCATTTAATTAACGGGTCAACATTTGAGTGGACTCAGCTTCGCCAAGATTAAGGATAATGAAAGACAGGAAAGAAATGATGGATCGATTACCTCAAAGCTCATTTAATCAGGGGCAAAACCCCTCTACTTACAGTTCTACAGCAAATCATGGCAATGTCTTCGACAGAACCGTCACCCCTCTCAGTGGGTCATTGGGAGTCAATCGTGCAGATTTCGCAACAGATCTTTCAACAGGACAAAAACATCAAGAAGAGATCGGGATTTCCTCCAGAGCCGTTGCTTTAGATGTAGATACCCCTGCAGTCGCTGAAGGCAAATCAAAACGGCAATTCACCAATGCTGGAGATATTGGTCTTAGGGTCAAGCCAGAAGCATTATCACCCAGCCCTTTAAAAAGGTATAAAGCCAGCCCGTGTGTGAGCACTGCTATTCTCTCCGACAAACAAGTCGAGTTGATTCAAAAACTCCTTGATAGAAAAGGTCATAAACTCAAAGAAGCTGAACTTATGCACCTTATCCACTATATATCACGAGAACGTCGCAGAATATACGTCCCTGAGGCTTATTTTAAATCATCTTGCTTTATGAAAGAATTTGTAAAGAATGATATTTTGAGACTTTACGAAATACCAAAAGATAAAATAACCAGAGATATACTACTGGCTCAGAACAAGAGTGATTATTCCCGTATTGTCTACGACGGACTGCCTGATGAATTGAAAACAGATCATCATTTTCTTATTGAATATTCAGGCCGCAATGGTATTCCCAAAGGTACACCTCTGGAACTGGCAGCTTTCATTTATGGCCATCTGGACATCACAGCAAAAATAAAATCCCTGGGCACTTTTCCTGATAGTTTTAAAAATCAAAATGATGATTTGTACGATGAACTCATTCGTTCAGGAAGGATAGAGCTGAAAGACCTGCCAGAACACATTAAAAGTGCAAACAATCCAGACGCTGTTCAATGTAGTCTATTACAATGCGAGGGTC
>NZ_JAHHPQ010000018.1:0-2178 GCF_024606245.1 Endozoicomonas sp. SESOKO2 | reverse complement strand
GTCGCCCCTGAAGGGGCTGGGACGCCGCTGTGCGGCGCCCCACAGCATGGCGTTATGCGGTAAGTGCACAAATAAAAAGCTTAACTACAAATTCATAGTCGTTGTTATTTGTGATTTATATTGCCGAATTAATTAGAATAGAGGTGATTATGAAATATAAAATATTATTTATAACATATTTTTTCCTATCTGGTTGTTCGTTTGGGATTATTGACCATACCCATGAAATCAAACATACAAAAACAATAGAACAATGCTATTCGATTAAAAAAAGCTCTTTTTTATATGAAGCTCGTTGTGCCGACTTAAATTCTAAAGCTTTTGGAAATAGCACTTTTTGTACAGGAATTCAGGCATTCGATCCGATGCCTTATAACGGATATGATTTTAAATATCCAATATCTTGGGAAGAGTATATCTATCAAAAGGAAAAATGGGATCTAAAACTTTTCAATAAGCTTCTTTTTGAAAAGCAGCGTAGTATGATAGCTCCTATTGATATTGATACAAAAATAAAAATAATTGGAATTTATGAATATCCAAGAGGAGAGACAGGTCATGTCCTCATAGTAAGAGCGAAAATTATCAGTGGTGAATTTGAAGGAACCGAGATTGAGCTGCCGTCTCCTGGAGGTTTTTCTGATACAGGCCCTAGTTGGAGCAAACAATGGTTTTATAAACCAGATAAAAACATCAAATTTTCTGATGAGTTCATGCAAGAATGCTCTGATAGTTCCCAATGATAGAACCGCATAACAAGGGGCTCAAGTTCGTTCCGGGGCTAAAGCCCCTCCACCCGACGCGCCTTCGGCGCGCGGCTTAGCCCAGCGTTATATTTCTCTATCCCTCAACTCTGATTTAAGTAATCTGACAGCAAAATCCATAGCTTTTATTATATCTTCTGGCTTGTCACCTCTGATTTCTATTCTTTGATGTCTGTCGTTATTCCAGTCAATACGAATAGCATTACTTTCATTTTCCTCAATCCATATTTTTTCAAGTTTTGTCATTACCCAAACTCCATGAAATATAACAACACGCTCAACGGGACGCACATACTGTGCGCCCGTCAGCTTTGAGGTTAAATGCCTTGATCAGCATTATTCTAAATACACCAGCATTACTCTGTGTCAATGTGCAATAAGAAGAGAATTAGAGATGAGTTCAATTTCAGAAACTCCAAGCCCACCTTATTATGCGGTGATATTCACTTCAGTCAGAAATGAATGCGACAACGGGTATAGTGAAATGGCAGCAAGGATGGTAGAGCTTGCAGCGGTTCAGCCGGGTTTTCTGGGTCTTGAGTCTGCACGAGAAAATATTGGTATTACTGTTTCTTATTGGGATAATCTGGAGTCTATAAAAAAATGGAAAGCAAATTCGGAGCATTCATTGGCTCAGAAGTTTGGTCATGAAAAGTGGTACTCTGCCTTCAAAGTTCGAATCTCAAAAGTAGAGCATCAGTACGGCATTTAACAAGTGCGTGGTGTCGGCAGCAAGCTGCCTGGGACGTCGCCTGCGGCGGCGCCCCACACGCAGGCGTTAACTTCCAGGAAAGTATCGAGAATTGTGCATGAAACAAGTACTTGTCAGCGCTTGCTTGCTAGGAGATAGAGTTCGCTATGATGGCAACTCTTTGTCTACCAACAGTGAAATTCTCCAAGAATGGATAGATGACGGTAGAGTTGTTTCAATTTGTCCAGAAGTAAGTGCTGGTATGAGTATTCCAAGAGCTCCAGCTGAGATATCTGGCGGTGAAGGAAATGATGTTATTTCTGGAAGAATTTCAGTAATTGAAAATAGTGGTGAAGACGTCACCGAAAAATTTCTGACTGGAGCGAATAACGCCTTGTCTCTGTGTAAACAAAATCATATCAAGGTTGCTGTGCTGGCCGATTTTAGTCCTTCATGTGGGAGTTCATCTATATATAATGGTGCTTTTTCAGGAACAAAAATTGATGGTGCAGGCGTTACAGCAGCATTATTAACAGCTAATGGTATTAAAGTGTTTAGTCAATACCAACTAGAAGAAGCTAACAAGGCCATGCACCCGACCTCCGGCAGCTGTCACGCTTTTTGCCGAGGGCAAAAAGCGTGACAGCTACCTCCGGCGGGTGATGGTAGCGTTAACTGTATAGATATGGAAGAAATCGCACTAGGATCGATCAACTCAAAGTT
>NZ_JAHHPQ010000128.1:0-1419 GCF_024606245.1 Endozoicomonas sp. SESOKO2 | reverse complement strand
TCTTCGGCTTGAAACACCTTTCAGACTGTTTACCAGTTTTGATACTGCTACTTTTGGTGGATAGTTTACCAGAATGTGTACGTGATCTTGCTCGCCGTTAAATTCTTCCAGTTCTACTTCAAAATCAGAACATACGCTTCGGAATATTTTTTCAAGTGTTTTCAGATGTCTGTCTGTAAATACTTTGCCTCTGTACTTTGTGATAAAAATCATGTGTGCATGAAGCATAAAAACGCATCTTCTACCCTTTCTTAATTCCATTAGACCAACCTTGAAATAGCCATTATGGTCTATATAATAAATCATTATGGGTATTCAGACCAAAACACTGTCAGTCAGGGTGAAAGACAAACACGCAAAGGTACTGCGTGAAATGGCTTATGAGGTCAATCAAGTCTTTAATCTGGCTAACGAGCTAACCATGAAAGCCAATGGTCGTACGAGCGACTATGGGCCGGTTAAGCCTGTTTGGTTGTCTGCTTATGATGTCCAGAAGCCCGTTCTTGTTTTCAGGAAAGAGCAAAAGTACTTAATTCCGTCTCACACGGCTCAGGAAGTCTGTGCAAAGCACCATCAAGCTAGAAATCAATTTAAGAAAGCAAAGCTACGTTGGCGCATCAGCTCTGGAAGCAAGCGCTCTCTTGGTTGGATACCTTTCAAAAAAGGCTCTGCAAAGTGGTCTAACGGACAGGTAAGGTTTGCCAGAAAAAGCTTTAACGTCTGGGATAGTTACGGTCTTTCAAAGTATCAATTTCTTGCAGGCAGTTTTTCAGAAGATAGTCGTGGGCGCTGGTACTTCAATGTGGCGGTGCAAACCGAATCAAAACCTGTTACCGAAGGCAAAACCGCTATAGGAATTGATCTTGGGCTGAAAGATGTAGCTACTTGCAGTAACGGCGATCAGCTTGAATCAAAGCAGTTTTATCGTGAGCTGGAAGAAAGACTCGGTAAGGCTCAAAGAGCCAACAAGAAGCAAAGAGTTAAGGCTATTCATGCGAAAATTAAAAATCGCAGAAAAGACCAGATTCATAAATTTACGACACGGCTGGTAAACAACCACGCCGCTATATTCGTAGGCGATGTAAGCAGTACCAGACTAGCAAAAACGAAAATGGCTAAGTCTGTTCTGGATGCTGGTTGGGGAATACTGAAAGATCAACTGAAGTACAAAGCGATAGCGCAGTCAGTTGTGTTCGAGGTCGTCAACGAATCCTACTCCACCCAAACGTGTTCGAGCTGTGGCACTATTCCGTCCAGCAGTCCGAAAGGTAGAACAGGTTTGCGAATAAGAGAATGGACTTGTTCAGAGTGCGGAGCTGAACACCTGCGTGATTTAAATGCAGCAAAGAACATTCTTGCGGCTGGGCATAGCCGTCTCGCTGGAGGAATCCCACTGCTTTAGCTGTGGGAGGATGTCAA
>NZ_JAHHPQ010000127.1:0-7193 GCF_024606245.1 Endozoicomonas sp. SESOKO2 | reverse complement strand
GCGAGCTATCCATCCCCGAACTAGAAGTACGGGGCTTTCCGCTCAATTTGGTAATCTTTCTTCACTTTGGGTGAGGAAAGATTCTTCAAGTGTCTAACCCGGACTGTCTGTTGAAGAATATTTCCGATTGGTTATCCATAATCCTGTAAAGATCAATCCAGCTCCTATCAAGTGGTACTGGTAAAGTGTCTCTCCAAGAATGGGAATAGCGAACATGGCTGAAAAAACAGGGATTAGGAAGTTAAACATGGCCGCAGTGTTTGCCCCCAGAATAGACACGCCGAAATTCCATGACATATAAGCGACCAGTGAAGCAAACAAAGCAGCGTAACTGATGAGAAAAAGTGCTTTCGGACTGACGATAAAGCCACCTTTCGACGATAGCTCCCAGAGATAAAAGGGCAAGAGGATCAATACCCCAATCCCAACCAGAGTAGTCAACAGCTGAGCCCCGGATACGGGCAGTTCAAAACGCTTGAGCAACACCGTATAAGAGCCCCAACAGCAGGTAGCAAAAAACATGATCATGTCTCCCCTGCCAAAATCAAGGCTGGCCAGCGATGACCACTCGCCCTTACTGAAAATCGTCAGCAGCCCGGGAAGGGCCATCCCCATACCAAACAACTGTCTTTTTTTAGGAAAAACATTTAACAGTGGAATAGCCAGGATCATGGTAATAACAGGCAAAACTATTTGTATCAGGCCCAGATTCACCGCCTGTGTCGATTGAGCAGCGATATAGAGCAGTGTGTTAAAGCAGGTAATGCTGAAGAAACCCAGGATCAATAATTGATAACGACTCTGAAAAATCAGCTTTCTCTGCCGAACCAGCTTTTTTCCGGTAAATGAAAACAGAATCAGAAAAGTCAGGGCCCATCTCCAGAATGACAGCGCGATGGGAGGAATATCTCCCACACTCATTCGGCCTGCAACAAGGTTACCCCCCCAACAGAGAGTTGCTAATACCAGCCCCAATACTGCCAGAATGTGGGGCTGGGTCTTCAAATGGGCGATTTTTTTTCTCAAAGTACTGCTCCGGAAAATCTGCCTACTGTCTCTTAAATCAAAAATAACGCAACTATTATGAAATACGCTCTGTAAATAAAGAGACTATAGATTTAACTGTATCCCTGCCTTAGTTAAACATAATCCATTTGCCGATCTTCAACTTCGATCATAAATAGTTCGATCATAAATAGATTCGGGGCTGGCTTCCTGTGTCTGACAAGCATTGTCCGTTCTCCGGAAGCTTCCGTAGTCGCAAGATAGACCACTTTATGGACAGCGTCATCTGTCAGAAAAATCTTGCGATATTCAAACCAAAAAAGGCGCACAAGGCGCCTTTTTTAAACGATTTTTAGTAAAAATCAGTTCTTATCTTTGTCAACCAGCTGATTCTCGGTGATCCAGGGCATCATTTCACGCAGCTTGGCACCGGTCTTTTCAATCGGGTGAGCAGCGTTGTTACGACGGTAGGCCGTCATGGACGGATAGTTCATCGCACCTTCGGTGATAAACTTCTTGGCATACTCACCGTTCTGGATGTCCTTCAGAGCATCACGCATGGCTTGACGAGATTCATCGTTGATGACTCTTGGGCCGGTTACATACTCACCATACTCCGCATTGTTGGAGATGGAGTAGTTCATGTTGGCAATTCCACCTTCGTACATCAAGTCTACGATTAGCTTCAGTTCATGCAGACATTCGAAGTAAGCCATTTCAGGGGCATAACCTGCTTCGGTCAGGGTTTCAAAACCGGCCTTAACCAGCTCTACGGCACCGCCACACAATACCGCCTGCTCGCCAAACAGATCGGTTTCAGTTTCATCTTTAAACGTCGTTTCGATGATACCGGTACGACCACCACCGACGCCACAGGCGTACGACAAGGCGAGATCTTTCGCCTTCCCGGTAGCATCCTGATAGATGGCAACCAGATCAGGGATACCGCCGCCTTTAACAAATTCGGAACGAACAGTGTGACCCGGAGCTTTAGGGGCAATCATAATGACATCCAGATCAGCACGAGGAACAATCTGGTTGTAGTGAATAGCAAAACCGTGAGCAAATGCCAGCGTTGCACCCTGCTTCAGGTTAGGCTCAATTTCGCTCTTGTATAACCGGGACTGGAATTCATCCGGAGTAAGGATCATGACAACGTCAGCCTGAGCTACTGCAGAAGCTACGTCCAATACGTTCAGGCCAACCGCTTGGGCTTTGGCAACGGAAGCGGAGTTCTTACGCAGACCAATAGTAACATCTACCCCGGAGTCCTTCAGGTTATTGGCATGAGCATGGCCCTGTGAGCCGTAGCCAATGATGGATACTTTCTGGCCACGGATGATGGAAAGATCACAGTCTTTATCGTAATAAACTTTCATGACGGACTCCTGAGTAAAACGCCCCGGACTATTTATTGCTGTCCGAGCTTAAAACGTTGACCTGGAGGTTAAAGCAGGCAAGTAATTTCGTAAAATGATATATTTGCAATATAATATTTCATAATAAGAAACAACCCTGAGCGAAGATGAGAAACAGTCATTATGGATTTGAAACCACTGAAGCATTTCCTGAGTCTGGCTGAAACACTTCATTTCGGCCGTGCCAGCGCAGCTTGTCATATCAGCCCATCGACCCTGAGCCGCAGCATACAGCATCTGGAAAATAAGTTGGGGGTATACCTGTTTGAACGGGACAACCGCAGTGTCAGCCTGACTGCAGAAGGCATTAAATTTGAGAAATATGCCCGGGAAACCCTGATTCAGTGGTCAGCGATTCGTAACGAGTTGATTGCCGAATCCAAAGAGCTCAAAGGTGAGATCAGTGTTTATTGCTCCGTGACCGCCAGCTACAGTTTTCTTTATGATATTCTCAAGCGCTTTCGCCAACGCTATCCGAGCATTGAAATCAAACTTCATACTGGCGATCCTGACTCAGCCATTGAGCTGATCACCTCTGGTAAAGAGGATATAGCCATTTCTGCCCGCCCGGATAATTTATCCTCAGAGATTCAGTTTCATAGTATCGGACTCTCGCCACTGGTCTTCATAGGCCCTGCTTCAGGAGAAATTTCTACCCCTGAGTCGGTTGAAGAGTGGAGTAGAACGCCCATGATCCTGTCAGAAAAAGGTATTGGACGACAGCGGGTGGATCACTGGTTTTCAACCAAGGGCATCAAGCCAAAAATATACGCTCAGGTAGCTGGCAATGAAGCCATTGTCAGTATGGTCAGTTTGGGGTTTGGAGTCGGCGTAGTACCCCAGATTGTTCTGGATAACAGCCCACTGTCCGACAAGGTTAACATTCTGAACATCACTCCCTGGCTGGCAGCTTATGATGTGGGATTATGTGTACTGGACAAAAAACTCAAAAGCCCATTAATTCAGGCTTTCTGGGAGCTGCTATAGACGACTCCCCTGACCAGAACAGCTCGTTCAGTGCGTTGCCAAGCCCGAGTCCAGGCCAAAAGCTTCGAGGAGGTTCAGCTCAAATCGATTGTTTTTTGCTTCCTTCATAACCACCTTATTTTCGGCAAACCAGGACTTGCCCAGACACCAGGCTAAAAGGGTCTCCCCATGATGAAATATAAGAATCTGCCTTCCTGTGCCAGAGTGACTCAGCAGGTAAGGAGTCACCTGCCCCGCACTCCAGGAAAAATTTTTGAAGCGACAACCGCCTTTCACTGAGTCGCAAGGTGCATGTTCTGACCAGATAAGCTTCTGATGGTCTGGTATAAAGAGGTCGTACGCTCGCGGCGGCCTCCAAATGATCCTCTTCAGTTGATAACCGGGTCGATCCGTTATCACAACTAACTCCTGATCGGAGCCGCCATAAAGTGAACTCAACCTGCGAAAGTCATAATTGGCATTAAATAGATAAGCGACACTGCTGTGTAGATGACCACCGATCACTGTACTCGGCGTCGATTCATCCTTGATACCCTTTCTTTCTTGCCAGTCAGGCACCAGAACCACTGGTATTGAATTATTGTAGTAACTGGCAAAATAGGAATGCCAGTTAATAAAGCGATCCAGCCAGTTCTGACAGACTGCGCGGCTATCAAGATAATCGTCTGCAGATTTATGGAATGCCTTGAGGGTTCTGCTACCAGTATTAATGGCTTCACAGTTGCTGGCGATCAGGGAAGAGTAGTGCAGAAAACCAAAAGGCAAACCTCCTGGTTTGGCTTGAGTGAGACTCTTCCATCTCTGGTAATCTTTTCTGAGATGACTGAACAGGCTCTTCAGTCTCTGCTCCTTCACTGCCTTAATGCCACTCCACCAGTATTCTACTTCAGACAGCTTAACGAAATGTGGTTCTTCTGTATTACCGATCAGTTTGCTGGCGACAATCCAACGGTTAGTTTGATAATTTACCACACCTATAAATAAAGGGTGGGCAGGGTAGCCCGAAGTTGCTTGTTTTTTACTGACATAAAAAATGAATTCATCTTCCGTGAAAACATAGTACGATATCCCTATCGTCACCCCTGCCAGAACCGCCAACCCTACAAGAGTGTCTCTGTGTGCTCTCATCCCGGCCTGTAAGTGAGTGTTCCCGGAGAGCACTAAAAAAACGACAATTGTCTTTAAAGTATTCTGCTGTCCAATCAGATGTCTAACCATCGATACGTCCAACACGTAATTTATAACACCACCCAGTATAGATAATTAAAGAACACCTTTTGTTAATAGAATAAGGGCAAAAACTCTGATCGAAAAACAGTTTCCGGGAGTCGGCAGAACAACACGACTTTGGAGCTTTTATAGACGACTATTTACTTGTTGTTTCGAGATCAAAAGCCTTGGTAAGATTCAGCTCAAATCGATTGTTTTTTGCTCGCCTGGAAACCACTTTATTTTTGGATAACCAGGGTACACCGAGATACCAGGCAACAACGGTCTCACCATGATGAAATATAAGAATCTGCCTTCCTGTCTCGGGGTGGCTCAGCAGGTAGGGAGTCACTTGTTCCGCACACCCGGAGAAATTTTTAAAGCGACAGCCCCCTGTCACCGGATCACAGGGGACATGTTCTGTCCAGGACATCTTGCGATGATCTGGCAGGAAGGCATTGTACTGGCTCCAGCCCCCCCAGCTGATCCTGCTCAGCTGATAACCGGGTCGATCCGTAATCACAATCAACTCCTGATCAGAGCCGGTATAAAGTGACTCCAACCTGCGGCGAAAGTTATAATTGGCATTAAACAGATAAGCTACCGTGCTCTGCAAATGGCCGCCGATCACTGTACTCGGCGTCGAGTCGTACAGAACCCTCTCTCCTCCTTGCCAATCAGGCACCAGAACTACCGGAATTGACTTATTGAAGTCACTGGCAAAATAGGGATGCCATTGAATAAAGAGGTCCAGCCAGTTCTGACAGCGCACGCGGCTATTCAGATAATCGTC
Source organism: Endozoicomonas sp. SESOKO2 (assembly GCF_024606245.1). Lineage (NCBI taxonomy): Bacteria > Pseudomonadati > Pseudomonadota > Gammaproteobacteria > Oceanospirillales > Endozoicomonadaceae > Endozoicomonas > Endozoicomonas sp. SESOKO2. The sequence goes on along the minus strand of NZ_JAHHPQ010000127.1, from coordinate 1,781 downwards.
TTCAGATCCATGGAACGCCCTAATGGTTCTGCCGGCTGTATTAATGGCTTCACAGTTGCTCGCGATCAGGGACGAGTAGCGCAGAAAAGAAGAAGGCACATTTTCTCGTTCTATCGTAGAGAGACGCTTCCATCTCTGGTAATCCTTTTCGAGATGACTGAACAGGCTTTTCAGTCTCTGATCTGCGTCAAAGTGACTCCACCAGTGTTCTATGGCAGACAGCCTAAAGAATTTTGGTTCTTCTGGAAAACCGACCACTTTGCTGGCAACAATCCAACGGTCAGTTTGATAATTCAGCACGCCTACATATAAAGGGTGTGCAGGCCGTCTCGCAAATGCCCGTCTTTTACTGGCATAAAAAACGAATTCCTCTTCCTCAGAAAGATAGCACGATAGCCCTATTCCCAATCCTAACAAGCCTGCCATCATGCCCAGAGCTACAATAGTGTCGCTGCATGCTGTTCTCATCTTGGCCTGTAAATGAGTGTGCCCGGAAAGCGCAAAAGAAACAATGAGTATCTTTAAAATGCTTTGCCGTCCAATTCGGTATCTAACCATCAATGTGTCCAATGCGTCATTTATAATGCCGAACAGTATAGATAACTTTAGAGCAGCTGCTTTTAAAAAGAATAAGAGTTAGAAATGCTGCCCACATGATTAAGAGCAAAACATTCCCTGGGAATCAGCAAAAAATCCCGAATTTGGCGCTGTTATAGACGAACATTTACTTCGTTGCACCGAATTCAAAAGCTTCGATCAGATTCAGCTCAAATTGATTGTTTTTTGCCCGCCTTGAAACCACTTTATTTTTCGATGACCAGGATGTACCCAGAGACCAGGCGACGAGGGTCTCACCATGATGAAATATAAGAATCTGCTTTCCCGTGTCGGGATGACTCAGCAGGTAGGGAGTCACTTTCTCCTCACTCCCGGAAAAATTTTTGAAACGACATCCGCCAGCCATTGGATCACAAGGTGTATGTTCTAACCAGAAAGGCTCTGGCAGGAAGATGCTATAAAACCACGATGGCCAACGACTGACCCTGTTCAGTTGATAACTGGGTCGATCTGTTACCACAACTAACTCCTGATCAGAATTGCCATAGAGTGAACTCAACTTGCGAAAGTCATAATAGGCATTAAACAAGTAAGCGACACTGCCATGGAAATGGCCTCCGACCAGCCTGCTCAGCGTCGATTCGTCGGGGATGGCTTCCTTTCCTTCACGCCAGTCAGGCACCAGAACCACCGGGATTGACTTGTTGTAGCGACTGGCAAAATAGGCATGCCATTTAATAAAGTCACCCAGCCAGTTCTGACAGAGCATGCGGCTATTCAGGTAATCGCCTCCATGGAATGCCTTAAGGTTATTGTCAGCAGTATTACTATTAATCTGAATGGCTTCACAGTTGCTGGCGACCAGGGACGAGTAGTGCAGAAAATCAGAAGGTAAATCTTCTGATTTGGCCTGAGTGAGGCTCTTCCATCTTTGGTAATCCTTTTCAAGATGGTTGAACAGGTTCGTCACTTTCGGGTCCACTTGAAAAGGAAAGAGACTCCACCAGAATTCTACATCAGACAGCTTAACAAACCTTGGTCCCTCTGTTTCACCGATCAGTTTACTGGCAATAATCCATCGGTTAGGTCGATAATTCTCCACGCCCTGAAACATAGACTGGACTGGATAGCCCATAGCTGCCCGCCTTCTGGTAACAAAAGAGATAAATTGACATCCTCCCACAGCTAAAGCAGTGGGATTCCTCCAGCGAGACGGCTATGCC
>NZ_JAHHPQ010000126.1:0-1262 GCF_024606245.1 Endozoicomonas sp. SESOKO2 | reverse complement strand
ATTAGGACTGAATCCGGAGGACTATCGCTGTTTTTGGGGCGAAGTAAGGGATATTTCCTCAGCGGCTGCCTGGATGGAGACCTTAGGTTATGGACTATTAAGTCAGGTTTGATGCTGGCCTGGAGTTGATTGCCCCACTCTCCCTTCAGGTATTCCGCCTCTGCTAAACACATTCCATCTGGTTCAACAGACTCATGCAGCAGGTCAGCGCTGGGAAAGATGAACGATTGTTCTGGAATTTTTTTAGAAATTAACAGTCTAAAGCACACATAGCTTAAAAAAATCAAATGTGTTCAATAGAGGGATTTATGAATATAAACAAAAGCAAAACAGATAGTTACGGATTTCATCAAAGCCACCTTGCTGAAAAGAATGATGAAAGCTTTGACTCAGAACAAAAAGTATTCAAAAGTTTCTCAAGAAAGCTACGGGTTGAGGATACATCCTTTGCATCGGCAGAGAACCTAAGAGGGCTCGGCTCTATTGTGTCGGGTTGCGGTCATAAGATTGCCAATCAGACGATTCCCGAGCGAAAAGTTTCCCACTGGGTTAATTCTCATGATTGTGAGGCCATAAATTTAGCCGGACTCAGCGAGACGTTTACCGCTGAGGAGGTGGCTGAGCGTTTCCGAAGGACCATTGAAAACCTCACGCATTCACTGATATACAAAGAAATCGCAAGGGAACGTTATGAAGATGTTCAAAGAGATGAATTAACAGAGATTTTTATCGATTTTATTTTATGCCAGGAAGGTCTGGTTCATGATCGGTGTTTTACTATTGAAAGGAGCCCCGAGAAATACGTGGCGGCTAAAACCATGAGCCACGAGCGGGTTGAAGAGATACAGTCTTTTCTAAATGCTATTTTTTCCGAATGGGCAGCAGAGGAAGCGAAAGCTTGTTGGCCTGGAATACATTACAGTTGGGAGGATATGCTGGTTGATTATCTTAAAAAAAAGGAAAACGTACCGGATGATGTTACCCCAAAGATTGTTCCTTTTGGTAACTTTTGGCATAAAATCAGGTTCGAGAAATTGTTGAAGGAGATATATCCATTTTTTCGAACCCTTCTTGATGGAAGAGGCTTTTTTTCTGAGTTCGGTATTGTCTTTAATTTTTTCGTAAAATTCAGGCAGGAACTGGTTGATAGTGCTCGTGAACCTTGTAGAACCAACAAGTTAATCATTGGTCTGCGCGAGAACAGAAATAATATGAGAGAGTATTTTAATCGACATGTTATGGATGTTATTTTTTCCGGGCGC
>NZ_JAHHPQ010000125.1:0-6014 GCF_024606245.1 Endozoicomonas sp. SESOKO2 | reverse complement strand
GCTGACCTCAACACTGCCAGTGTTGCGCTCTCCCAGCTGAGCTATAGCCCCAAAAAAGTTCTCAATGATTCGGCTCACCCCTCTCTTTCTGAGAGGTTATTTGGCTACCCCGAAACGCAGGGCGAATGATATGGATGCCCCCCTGAACTGTCAAGCTCACTTATGAAAAAATGTTTAATCGAAGCAGTTAGTTATATAGTTTTTTTTCGCTGGACGCTTTATCACCCAAGCCTCGCACAAACCTTCTACCCCTGATGAAGAAAAAGCCGGAAAAATCCAGCTTTTTCTGAGAGGAATGAGCCAGATTTACTCAAACTCAGCTCCCAGCGCTCTGAACTCTTTTTCAAAACGCTTGGTTTCTTTCTTGGACAATCCACCCAGAACATTGACCGCGTGACGCAGACGAGCACGAGTCATGTCTGCACCCAGAATGGCCATGGAGTCCATCACCGACCAGGAGTTGGGTGTGCCAGCAATAGCAATAAAAATAGGAGGATTAAAATCACCCAGCTTCAGCCCCATCTCTTTGGCAAGAGTTTTCACCTCAGCAAAGATGTTTTCTTTATTCCATTGCCTGAGCTGCTCCAGCCTCCAAAGAGTGAATTGCAACACTTTCTTTACCTCAGCCGGCTCAAGCTTTTTATGCACAAAGTCTTCTTCTGACAGTTCCAACATGCCAGAGAACATAAAGCTGGCCATGGGAGCAAAGTCAGCCAAAGTTTCTACACGACTCTGAGCGTATGGCAGGAACTTCATAATATAATCACTGTTGAGCAGCCATTTATGAAGGCGATCGGCAAATTGTTCGGTGCTCAACTCTTCACGAATCCAGCTGGCATTCAGCCACGAGAGTTTTTCCTGATCAAAAATTGGCCCACCCGGAGAGACACGCTGGATGTCAAAGTTTTCAACCATCTCTTCCAGGTTAAACTTCTCACGCTCATTCGGCATCGACCACCCCATACGAGCCAGGTAGTTCAGCAACGCTTCTGGCAGGTAACCGGCATCCCGGTAATAGGTAATACTGGTTGGATTCTTACGTTTGGACAGCTTGCTCTTGTCAGGATTTCGCAGCAACGGCATATGGCAGAGCCTTGGCATATCCCACTCAAAGTATTGATAAAGCAGCTGGTGCTTAGGGGCAGAACTGATCCACTCCTCACCCCTGATGACGTGAGTAATCCCCATCAGGTGATCGTCGACCACATTAGCCAGATGGTAAGTAGGCATACCGTCCGCTTTAACCAGAACCTGCATATCCACCTGAGACCATTCAATCTCAATGGTGCCACGCAGCATATCTTCTACTTTACTAATCCCTTCAGAAGGCACCTTCATGCGAACAACATAAGGCTCACCTGCTGCCATTTTGCTCCGCACTTCTTCTTCCGAAAGATGCAGACAGTGGCCATCATAACCTGAGCCCTGCCTGGTTTCGGCTTGCTCTGCTCTGAGTGCATCCAGACGCTCAGCAGAACAGAAACAACGGAAAGCATGCCCCTTATCAAGCAACGTTTGCGCATGCTGGTCGTAAATTTCACGCCTTTCACTCTGACGATAAGGGCCGTATGCACCGCCCACATCAGGCCCTTCATCCCAGTTCAGGCCCAGCCAGCGCAGGGAGTCCAGAATCTGCTGTTCAGATTCAGCCGTGCTTCGCACCTGATCAGTATCTTCTATACGAAGCAGAAACTGCCCCCCCTGACTCTTGGCAAAAGCCATATTAAACAGGGCAATATAGGCTGTTCCCACATGGGGATCGCCGGTCGGCGAGGGAGCTACGCGAGTACGAACAGTCATGATCTATTAACGAGTCCAGTTTAAGTGGGCGCTAGTCTACACTCAGCAGGACCCCATCGACAATGAATCAACGACTACCCACAATTTCTCTTGAGATATAACAGACGGGGGTCACCCCCCAAGCTTTCGCATGGCATCTCTCACAACATTGTAGTGTTGATTGACACCCAGCTTGCTCATCAGCCAGTTGACTGTGGTGCCCTGAATCAGGAGAGAGAACAAAATCACAGCCAGAGTCATATCCATAATCAGCTTTTTTTCAGGAATACTGTCAGGAATCGACAGCATCAGCGCGACGGGCACAACGCCTCTCAGCCCACCCCAAAACATAATGGCTTTGGTTTTGTTATCCACCGGACGCCCCACTGGCAGGCGGTTTGATATCGGCAGGAGCAGATAGACGACGACCAGACGACCAATCAGAACGGCAGCAACGGCGAGCAGAAGGTAGGGATAGTAGACCTGTAAGTGATTGAGATTTCTGAAAAGTAGGTTTTCTTTCATCCCCAGCAGCAGGAAAATCAAGCTGTTGGCTATGAAAGCCATGAATTCCCAATAGGGCGTAATAAAACTGCGGACCTGTTCAGACAACACTTTTCCTGAACTTGTTCGAGTGACAATACCTGCAGCAATCGTTGACATGACACCGGACACTCCCAGCACATGATCAGCAATAATAAAACTGCTGTAAGCCAGAATAGTGGTATGAGCAATCTGCACAAAAGGCTCGTTTCTGCCCAGCCTCAACAGCCCATGCATAGCGATACCCATGACCGTACCAACCACTATTCCGCCAAAAAAGACCTCTATAAATGACCAGACGCCACCCAAAACAACGCCGACGCCAACGCCGACGCCGGCCTGAATAACTGCAAGAACAATCCCGAAAATAACAATAGCGGTGGCATCATTAAACAGACTTTCGGCATCCATCAGCATGGACATCCTGGCCGGCGCTCCTACCTCCTTGAACAGGGCAATAACAGCCACGGGGTCCGTTGCTGAAATCAGAGCTCCAAACAACATGGCTCCAGCCAGACTGAGTGGAGTCAGCAAATTCATGACAACCCCAATCACAAGCATGGAAAGGATTACACCAAATATGGCGAGATTAAGAACTGAAGTCATTTCACGAAACAGATGTGGGGGCTTTATATTGATAGCCGCATCAAATATCAGCACCGGAAGCAGGATATACATGATCAAGTCATGGGACAGATCAACCTTCAGCAATGGCTCCAATGCATCGGTGTATTGCGCCAGAATCCCCAGAACCATGCCGATCACTACCAAGCCAATGGTATAAGGAAACCTCAATTTTTTTAATAATATGGACGAGCTGGTAGCAAGAAGCAGCAGGCCAGCCAGTATCAGGACCTGTGTAGCAAGGCCGGTTTCGTGCATATCTAAACCTCTGGAAAAGATTCAATGAGACATATCAGGATTATGTCGGGTTGGGTAGACCTGGAAGACCAATGGCTTCCGGGGGTAACGAGAGAAAAATAGCAGCCCGCAGAAGAATATACAGCTCAACCAGAAGAAAGGTACAGAGCTTACCCCAGCCATAAACTCTATGGGTTATAAGAATTTTCATTAAAGGCCATAAATAAATCTTATCTCGCGCTTTTATTTTAATATGGCATGTTTAGAAGATATAAACCCAATAGCAATTAAAGGTGTTCCAACCTATGACGGAGTTAATGACCCTGCCGATATAGTGTAGTGGATGTTAAAGATTCAGTCTTTTGCTCAAGCAGTATAAAATACCGCCGTTCTCATAATCAGAACTTCATCATGCACATCACTCTCAAACAGCTCAAGACATTTCGGGCTGTAGCAAGTCTCGGACAGGTGCGCCTGGCTGCCCAACAGCTTAACCTTTCTCAGCCCGCTACCAGTATGGCCATTGCCGAGCTGGAGAATCAACTGGGCTGCCAGTTGTTTGACCGAACAGGCAACAAACTCCTGATTAATCATCAGGGCGAGCTGCTGATACCTCTGGCTTCTGAGATGTTGGATCGAACGTCTGAAATAGAAAGCCTGTTCAGAGATCTGCAGAACACCGAATCGGGCCATCTTCGAATCGGTGCCAGTACCACTATTGGCAACTATCTTTTACCCGATATCCTGGCCCGGGTCAGCGCCGACTTCCCCAAGATCAGTTTTAACATGGATATCCGTAATACTGAGAACATCATCAATCGTGTCACCAGTTTTGACTTGGACATCGGGTGTGTTGAAGGCCCTTGCCAACATGAAGATATTGACGTCATCCCCTGGAAGGAAGATGAACTGCTGGTCATCTGTAGTCCCGACCACTCTCTTGCCAAATGTGGTGAAATTTCGGTAGGAGAACTGAATCACCAAAACTGGATTCTCAGGGAGTCAGGCTCCGGAACCCGTAATATTTTTGATCAGCAGCTGGGTCAAAAGCTGAGCAACCTGAGTATCAAGATGGAGCTGAATCAGACTGAAGCCATCAAAAAACTGGTGCAATCCGGACAGGGCATCAGCTGTCTGTCCCGACTTTGTGTTAGCCACGAACTGGAGCTGGGCGAGCTGATTCCAGTCAAGATCTGCGGAATCACGATGAAAAGAATCCTTTCCCTGCTGCTTCATAAAAAAAAGTATCAGAGCCACATCATTCAACTGATACTGAAAGCTCTGGGCTGGCAGAAACCGAAATATTGACTACTTTAAGTGAGCTGATGATGAACAGAATACGGGAAAAATACCTTGCAGCTCACACCAAAGCATTCACGTTCACAACAGGTTTTTGTCGGCAAGACAGTCCGGAATATTGCCTTACTGATTCTGGCATTCTGGCTGGTGAAAGGTAACGCCTCCGAGTCTGAAGAGGCCGGACCTGGACCGAAAATAAGCAATGCAGCGCTGGAAAAGCTGGATGTCAATGAACTGAAAATGACTATGCTTACGGACATCTCCAGCACAATAATCAGCGATGGAGAGCTTGCCGCCAGCACCAAAACCAATATCGCAAGCCTGATCATTAGCCCCCTTATGCACTCACCTGAAGTTCAGGTTGCCGGCAGTGATGAGTTCACACGCCCGGTGGCTGTCAGCTTTCAGAAAACCTTTGAGCAGAGCCTGATGAACATGCTTGATGAAGGGCTCATCAGTCATGCCATAGCGATTATCCATACCCGTAAGCCGACCACCCCTCTATGCAACCCTGTGGGCAAAGCCCTGAGACAAACCATGTCAGCCTCCATGCAGGATGACCCACACCGGGTTAAAACCATTCAGGACAGAACTTTCACCCTGCGCAGAATGGCGCAGAAAGGTTCTCCTGTGGAACTTTATGTGGCATATATTAAAGGTGGCCTGAATAAACGCTCGCCGGAAGAGCAACAGATTTATAACAAAGAGGTCAATAACACTGCCAATTCCAGTCTCCATGATAAAGAGATGACCTGCACAGAAATGCCCGATGAAATAGTAGGTGCCTCTTACTTGCTGACCACTAAACGAGGAAACACGCTCTACTTTGGCACTAATGGCACTCAGGCTGCCGATGCAACTGGCAATACCCTTTGGAAATTCTGGTTCGGAAACTTGAAAGATGCTTCCGTCGAAAAGCGTTATAAAGAGGTGTTCAAGTACCTCAAAGAAGGTGGTCTGGATATTCCTCTTAAGTAATTGTACCGAAATAGGCTAATTACCCCCCTTCACCACGATGACAAAGTCTCGGCAGGTGATTAGAATTCGCTGACTACAATCAGTCAACCTCCCCAGGTAACTTAAGTATTATGCATAAAGTCATTGAGACCCCGGATGCACCACCTGCCATTGGCCCATATTCCCAGGGGATTCAATTTGGCAATCTGATTTTCACCTCCGGTCAGCTGCCCATTGAGCCTGAAACTGGAGACGTGTCTGAAGACACCAAAGAACAGGCTCATCAGTGCCTGAAAAACCTTAAGTCTGTTCTGGAAGCGGCAGGCAGCAGCCTGAACAAAGTCAAGAAAGCGACGGTGTTTGTAAAAGACATGAACGACTTCACTGACATCAATGAAGTTTACAAGCAGTACTTTACATTCCCTTTCCCTGCCCGCAGCTTGGTAGAGGTGGCTCGCCTACCTAAAGATGTGAAAGTAGAAATTGAAGTGGTTGCTGCCGCCGAGTAACCAGTTTCGTTAGCTAGCAGCCTGTCGGACTTAAGGCTGTCCTACTGCGGTTGCAATAAATTGGTC
>NZ_JAHHPQ010000124.1:0-18137 GCF_024606245.1 Endozoicomonas sp. SESOKO2 | reverse complement strand
CACGCTATCTGGCTGAAGTCCTTGCTGGGCAGGCACTTTCATGATTTTGCCGTGACTAGTAATGCTTTATTTTGGCTTTCTTTAGGTTTTTTGCTTTTTAGGTTAGAAAATAAAAAAGATTACTATATCTTCTTTATAATAGGTGCTAGCGTCTTTCTTACTATTATTTGTTTTGTTGGAAGAATCCCAAGTTTGGATATGGCAAAACATTACTATGAGTACCCATTGCTGAATATAATTTGGGCTATAAGTATGATCGGCCTTTTCGTATCAGGTTCAAGATTATTGACAATTTATAATGATTTCGGTTTCTTGAAGCTAGTCTCAAAATATTTCTTGTTAATTTATTTATTACATTCTTATACTAACAATGCCGCTTACCTAATTGTGGTGAGATTTTTTGATGGGCAGTGGTTTTATACTTTTGTATTCAGTTTGTTATTGATTAGTTTATTCGTTTTAGTTAGATCTAGGCTTGGTAATTCAGGTATCTTCAAATATGTATGATTTGGTGATTGTTACTCATCTTCCAGCATTTTATAAAGTGAATTTGTATAATAAGATATCTGAGAATAATAATATTTTTGTAATTTTTGTATCGGATGGTTCATTGCAGAGAACTAAAGATTTTGTGAGCTCTAAAATGACTTTTGACCATCAATTTCTGAATTTTGGCAGCTTTGAATCCCGGTCAAAGCTTTATAGTATTTTAAGGCTTATAAAGTTTTTAAGTAAAATAAGTTATAGAAGAATAATTGTAAATGGCTGGGATTTGATTGAATTTTGGTTTTTGGTTTTTGTTAATAGAAGAGAAAAAAATATATTAGTATTAGAGTCGACTATAAACGAAAGTACTGTTTTTGGAATAAAGGGTTTTTTTAAAAAAATATTCTTGTCAAGGATATCAAAAATTCTTGCATCAGGAAGTAAACATTGTGAGCTTGTAAAAAAATTGGGGTTTTGTGGTGAGTTAAGGATAACTAAGGGTGTCGGTCTGATTAATAAAAATAAAAGCCTACCTGTTTTTTTTGAGCCTGCTTCGATCTATCCAAAGCGGTTTCTTTTTCTTGGAAGATTGTCGGAAGAAAAAAATCTTTTTAACTTGATTGAAGTTTTTAACCAATTCCCTGATTGTTATCTTAATATCGTTGGTAAAGGGCCACTTAAGCGTGACTTACTAACATTGTGTCGGGATAACATTCAAATACAAGATCACGTTGCTAACGAAAATATCAGTGATTTATTTAAAGGTTATGATTTTTTGATCCTTCCAAGTATCAGTGAAACATGGGGGCTGGTGGTTGAAGAAGCATTACACTTTAATCTTCCAGTTATCATTTCTAATAAATGTGGAGCGGTTGAACTTGTTGAGCATGGTGTAAATGGTTACATAGTCGAACCTGATTTTGATAGTCTGAAAAGCTTTATCCAGTTAATTACTTCTAGAAAAAAGTCACTCGCTTTAGATTGTTTTTCTACATTTATTCATGATAAAGATGTGGATCAGATTAATTCTTACAATAATCTTTAATAGTTACTAACATGTTGAGTTCTTTTTCTTGCGTTTCTAGATTTAAAGCCTTGGATATATTTCTAGTTTTTCTTGTTATGATGCTCTCAAAATCATTGTATTTTGAGAGCTTCTTTAATAATGTTATTTTGATACCAGTTTTTATTTTTTTATTTCTTTTAGCTATTTTTGGTACTAGGGTTAACATTAGTCTTCAGATTTTGTTTTTTTCTTTGATATTTCTATTTGTTGTATTGCTTAATTCTGATGTTAGAGCTTTATCTTATGTGACTTTAATGCTTAGGTTGTTTATAGCGATACTTCTTGTTTCTTTTTTGAATTTTGATAAATTTTCAAAAATATTCACTGATATTATATTGGTTCTTGGAACTATTTCCCTTCTGGCATTTTTAGTTATTTTTTTTGGTATAGAGTCTCCGTTTCCAGATTTTGTTGCAACAGATGGGAGGCATTTAAGAAATTTTATTTTTTTTGGAGTGTCTGAAAATTTTATTGAATATAAGATCTATAGAAATAGTGGGCTGTGGTGGGAGCCAGGTGCTTTTCAAATTTTTATTATGTTAGGTTTTTTCTTTTCGATAATAAATGGAGAGATTACAAAGCCTAAATATTTTCTTTTTACTGCTATTATTCTCAGTACCCAGTCGACAGCCGGCATATTCTTATTTTTCTTTTTATCCCTTCATCTTGTTTTTAAAAAAAACAGCCATATTCAAACCAGTTTGTTGTTGTTGTTGTTTCTCTTTTCGGTCATTTTCATTTTGATACCTGAGTTAGATTATAAATTCAATGGTAATGGTATGGCTTCGGCTAATTCTAGGATAAATGACGGATTAATTAGTTTTGAACTTTTTTTGGATAATATATTACTCGGCTATGGTTATGGAAATCAGATTGAAGTAGCAGTACCATTTGGAGAAAAACTTTTGGGCTACAGTAACTACCACTCTTTTTCAAAGCCAACAGGTTCTGATGGGCTTACCATGTTTATTTCTCAAGTGGGTGTTTTTGGAATCTTGATTTTACTTCCTTTTCTATATCCTTCTTATCTAAAGAGTTATGGGTTATTAACGAAAATTTATTTTTCAGCTTTCCTATTTCTATTGTTCAATACACAAAATTTTGTTTTTTTTATAATATTTGAGATTTTATTGATCTATGGGGTCAAAGAATTTCTTACAAATTATAGTGTGCCCTATAAACCGAATAGGCATGGATAGAATCTCATGAATTAGTAATAAATCAGTTGCGTTGTACACAAATAGCTCTTTTTTAATACCTGAATTTGTTACTTTAACCCCATCACTGTTCAGAATACTTTTTATACAGAGGCTTTCTGAATTAATACTGCTTATATTGAGGTCTATAGCGACAGCTATTTAGAAATACTAGCTATATAACAGTAGGGCTGATGTCCGACCATCACTCACTATTGTATTGTTGTTAAAAAATACTATCAAAATATGATTAATCATATCATAGCCCCCTTTTTATGATTCACCTTTTAGGAATAATCTTGGGATTTTTCCTTTATCAGGCTCTTTCGGTTTAATTGCATTCTGCAGCTGTCGAGAGGGTTAAGAAGTTATTAGTTTAGATTAAAATGCACTGATTTTATTTTGCTGGTAACTCAGTTTTTAAATATGCATTGTGATATAGGGGGAGGTTTTTCAAAAGATCTCCACGTCAGTAAATATAAATTAAATTGAGCATTTCTTATGCTGTATAATATTCAATTGCACCTGAGTAATGTTGTTGGGGTTGGTGCTGTTCAGCTTGCAAAATCTTTGTTACCAAAATTATTGGCCAATAATTATGCTAATGTTTCGACTGTCATTTTACCTGATCGTGGTGATTTAAGTCGCTTCAAATCGTCAAAATCATCAACGAATTTTATTGTTCGTAAGCGCCTTTTACCCAATTTTTTGTCACGTTTTTTTGAATGTATAATCCCACATAGATTGCCAAAAAATACAGCAGTATTGGTGTTAGGTGACATACCTTTGAATACCAACGGTGTTCAGACTGTGTTTTTACATACTCCTAACTTGGTAAAATATTTTAAGCCATCTTTATCAATTGATTTTTTTAAATATCGTGTTGCACAATTTATTTTCTCAAAAAACGAAAAGCATGTTAGCCAATTTATCGTGCAGACAGGTGTTATGAAGGATAAGCTAGAAAAATTCTACCCTGCTGTGCGCGGTCGTGTTTTTGTTCTTCCACAGCCTGTACCACAATGGTTATCAAAATCTTTTGTTAAGAGGACTAATCGAGTCCGCGATGGTAAGCTACATCTTTTTTATCCGGCTGCTGATTATTCACATAAAAATCATTTACTCCTTTCTAAAATTGATGAGCCTGAGGCTTGGCCTGTCGAGCAATTAACCTTAACGATTGATCCATTGAAAAATCCTGATAATACATGGAGTTCCATCTCTTGTGTTGGATTAATCAACTCTGATCAAATGCTGTCTTTTTATCGGTCTTGTGATGCATTATTATTTCTCTCAAATGAAGAAAGTTTTGGCTTTCCTCTCGTTGAGGCAATGTTTTGTGGACTACCAATACTCTGCCCAGACCTACCTTATGCAAGAACTCTCTGTGGTGATGAAGCTATTTATTTCGAAGCAGATAATGTGCAGTCATTACAATCGGCAATAATGGAACTGGCCAATAGACTTGATGCTGGATGGTGGCCGAACTGGGAGGGTGCATTAGAATCAATACCGTGCTCTTGGGAAACTGTTGCTGAAGAGATGCTGAAAATTACTACTAACAAATAGTATGCAATCACACTCTTTGTTTTTTGTAGAACATATCTTGAATAATGGTGATGGGTGGGAGATTACTGCTCATCTCAGGTCCTGACGATATTAGGCTTTTTTTAATAACTTTGATTCAGTTGTCAATAAATTCAGTGCTACAGTAATTTAATGAGTATTATTATGGATAAAAAAGTTGCATTAATAACGGGTGTTACAGGTCAGGATGGTTCTTACCTTGCAGAATTCCTGCTCGATAAAGGCTATGAAGTTCATGGCATCAAACGTCGAGCCTCTTTGTTCAATACCGAACGTGTAGATCACATCTATGAAGATCCACACTCAAACAACCAAAATTTCAGACTGCATTACGGCGATTTAAGCGACAGCTCTAACCTTACGCGTATTATCAGTGAAGTTCAGCCAGACGAAGTGTATAACTTGGCGGCACAGTCCCATGTTGCGGTTTCATTCGAGTCACCGGAATATACCGCAGATGTCGATGCATTAGGCACATTGCGGCTGCTGGAAGCAATAAGATTTTTAGGGTTGGAAAAGAAAACCCGCTTTTATCAAGCCTCTACTTCAGAATTGTATGGGTTGGTTCAGGAAATCCCGCAGAAAGAGACAACGCCCTTTTATCCGCGCTCTCCTTACGCAGTAGCTAAGATGTATGCCTATTGGATTACGGTTAACTATCGTGAGTCATACGGCATGTATGCCTGTAATGGCATTTTGTTTAACCACGAGTCACCCCGGCGCGGTGAAACCTTTGTCACACGTAAGATCACCAGAGGGCTGAGTAATATTTCCCAAGGGCTGGATCAGTGTCTCTATCTCGGCAATATGGATGCCCTGCGGGACTGGGGCCATGCCCGTGATTATGTGGAAATGCAATGGTTGATGTTACAGCAGGAGCAACCAGAGGATTTTGTGATTGCCACCGGCGTTCAATATTCCGTTCGTCAATTCGTAGATTTCACCGCCAAAGCTATTGGTATCCAGTTACGCTGGGAAGGGGAAGGTGTTGATGAGTGCGCCTATGTTGATAAATTCACTACTGATCAGGCTCCAGCGCTTTCAATTGGTCAGAAAGTAGTTGCAGTAGATCCACGATATTTCCGGCCCGCAGAGGTGGAGACCTTACTGGGTGATCCAACCAATGCTAAAACTAAACTGGGCTGGGAGCCAACAACCACGATTGAAGAGATGGTTGCCGAAATGGTTGAGTGCGATCTGGCCAAGGCCAAACAGCATGCTCTGTTGAAGGAGCATGGGTACGAGGTGAAAGTATCCAGAGAATAAATCTTCCTGCTGCGTTCTCTTTAGCATTATTATAGTTACTTTGCCGTTTAGTTTGCCTTTCATCGACTTCACCAAGCTCTGTGCTTGAGCATTTAATTGAACATTTTATATGAAAAGAATTTATGTAGCTGGTCATCGGGGTATGGTGGGTTCGGCTATTGTCCGCCAGTTATCACAATTTGGTGGTTATGAGATCATCTGTCGTGACAGAGCCGAACTTGATCTGACTGACCAGTCCGCTGTGCGTCGTTTTTTCGACTCTGTACAGATCGATCAGGTTTATCTGGCAGCCGCTCGGGTGGGTGGTATTCACGCTAACAATACCTACCCTGCTGAGTTTATTTATGACAACCTGATGATCGAGTGCAATATTATTCATCAGGCCTATGCTGCGGGTGTTAAGCAACTGTTGTTTCTGGGTTCCAGCTGTATTTATCCAAAGTTGGCCCCGCAACCTATGGTAGAAGATGAGTTACTCAGTGGTCATCTCGAACCGACTAATGAACCCTATGCCATTGCCAAGATTGCCGGT
Organism: Endozoicomonas sp. SESOKO2; assembly: GCF_024606245.1. Classification (NCBI taxonomy): domain Bacteria; kingdom Pseudomonadati; phylum Pseudomonadota; class Gammaproteobacteria; order Oceanospirillales; family Endozoicomonadaceae; genus Endozoicomonas; species Endozoicomonas sp. SESOKO2. The sequence goes on along the minus strand of NZ_JAHHPQ010000124.1, from coordinate 12,004 downwards.
ATCAAGTTGTGCGAGTCTTATAATCGACAATATGGTGTGGATTACCGCTCGGTAATGCCAACCAATCTTTATGGTGTAAACGACAATTTTCATCCAGAGAACAGTCATGTTATCCCGGCAATGATGCGTCGTTTTCATGAGGCCAGGATTCGTGGTGAAAAAGAAGTTGTAGTTTGGGGCACCGGTAAGCCTATGAGGGAGTTTCTCTTTGTTGATGATATGGCAGCAGCCTGTGTCCATGTCATGAATCTGGATAGCTCGACTTTCAGTCAGCACACTTCAGCTATGATGTCGCATATTAATGTGGGTACTGGAGTTGATTGCACCATTCGCGAATTAGCTGAGACTATGAAACAAGTGGTTGGGTTTGCTGGTGAGATTGTATTTGATTCAACAAAACCTGATGGTACACCGCGTAAGCTGATGGATGTTACCCGGCTTGAACAGTTAGGTTGGAAATCATCAGTCTCTTTGTTCGATGGTCTTGGGTTGACTTATAAATGGTTTCTGGAGCATGAGGACGAGCTTCGTTCAATATAAATTAATAGATAAAAGAACTACTCACACATCCCGCAAATTATAATTATGAACCTGATTCCCATTATCATGTCCGGCGGCTCTGGTAGCCGTCTTTGGCCGCAGTCTCGCTCTTTATACCCGAAGCAGTTTCTGCCATTGGTGAACGAACAAACCATGTTGCAGAATACCTTGTCCCGATTGGATGGCTTATCTTCTCTTGGTGCGCCAATGGTTATTGCCAATGAAGAGCATCGTTTCCTGGTAGCCGAGCAATTCCGGCAGGTGGGCCGTAAACCGTCAGCGATTATTCTGGAACCGGTTGGTCGTAATACTGCGCCAGCATTAGCACTGGCGGCGCTGAAAGCGCAGAGCTTACAGCCTGCAGCCGATAACGATCCATTGTTGTTAGTGTTGGCTGCAGATCATGTCATTCAGGATGTGCAGGCTTTTCATCAGGCAATTTTAGCTGCGATGCCTGCAGCACAAAATGACAAACTGGTCACGTTTGGCATTGTGCCTACTCAGGCAGAAACCGGGTATGGGTACATCAAGGCGAGTGAAGCGTTAAGCAGAAATAGTGAACAGCTTGCACAGGTGGAGCGCTTTGTTGAAAAACCAGATCTTGAAACGGCTCAGGAATACCTGGACTGTGGCAACTATTACTGGAATTCCGGTATGTTTCTGTTCAAAGCCTCACGTTATCTGGAAGAACTGGGCAAGTTTCGTTCGGATATTCTGACAGCTTGCCAACAAGCCATGGAGTTGCAGAATTCCGACCTGGACTTTGTTCGTGTTGATGAGGCTGCTTTTCTAGCGTGTCCCGATGAATCCATTGATTATGCGGTGATGGAAAAAACCACTGATGCGGTGATGGTTCCCCTGAATGCGGGTTGGTCCGATGTCGGATCCTGGTCTTCTTTGGCCGATATTGCTGAAAAAGATCAATTGGGTAACTCTACTTTTGGGGATGTCTTAATGGAAGATAGTCGGAACACCTATGTTCGCAGTGAGAAAAAGTTGATTGCTACTGTGGGTGTAGAAGATCTGGTGATTACCGAAAGTGATGACGCTATCCTCGTGGCTCATAAGAGCCGTGTGCAGGATGTGAAAAAGATAGTAAATCGACTCAAAGCAGAAAACCGCCCCGAGGCTAAGCTGCATCGTAAAATTTATCGTCCTTGGGGTGCCTACGACTCCATTGATATGGGTGAGCGCTTTCAAGTGAAACGCATTACCGTTAAGCCGGGTGCCCGGCTCTCACTGCAAATGCACCATCACCGGGCTGAACACTGGATCGTGGTTAAAGGGACAGCACGAATTACCAATGGTGATCAGGAACTTTTGCTAACCGAAAATCAGTCTACTTATATCCCAATTGGTGTTGTCCATCGACTGGAAAATCCGGGTAAGTTTGACCTTGAATTGATTGAAGTTCAAAGCGGCGGCTACTTGGGAGAAGATGATATTGTGCGGTTTGAGGATACATATGGGAGGGCTTAAGTTGTGAGTCATTTCATAATTGACGATTCACCATTCACCCACAAGCAATATATAACTTTATTCTATTTTGGCTTTTTTGATGAGTACTCTTAACTGTTTGCAAGCTTACGACATTCGTGGCCCTATGCCCGGTGAATTGAACGAAGGTATTGTCTGGCGAATTGGTCGGGCTATAGCGGAGTATTTAAAGCCAGAGATCATGGTAATTGGTGGAGATATTTGCCTTTCTGCTCCCAGTCTGAAAGCAGCTGAATTACTTGCTTCGATCAGAAGTAGATAAGTGCTTCAGTTATTTTTCTACTTATGCATTTTTACGAAATGGGCGCATGAAAATATCTATAATCACCGTATGTTTTAACTCAGCAATCACTATTGAAGATACTATTCGTTCCGTTATATCCCAGAATTATCGAGATATTGAATATATCATTGTAGATGGTGGCTCTACTGACCAAACTCTTTCTATTATTGATAAATACAAAGAAAATATATGTCAACTGATATCTGAACCAGATGAAGGCCTTTATGATGCTATGAATAAAGGTATTAAGCTGGCAACCGGTGATGTCATTGGTATTCTCAATTCTGACGATGTTTTTCAGGATGATGATGTAATCTTCAATGTTATTGCTGGCATTTCCAATGCTGATATTGATGCCTGCTATGGAGATCTGGTATATGTGTCAAAGGATGATTTAAGTCGTGTTGTAAGATTTTGGAAATCTTGCGAATATGATGAAAGTTTATGGGGGAAAGGCTGGATGCCAGCACATCCTACTTTTTTTGCCAAATCTTATGTATATAAAAAATATGGTTTGTTTGATACTTCAAATAGACTTGCGGCAGATTATGATTTTCTCATACGAGTGATTGGTAAAAACAAAATTAAAGTTAAATATATATCTGGGGTTTTGGTAAGAATGCGCCTTGGTGGTGAAACTAATAAGAGTGTTGGTAATATTGTTAAGCAAAACTATGAAATTATCAAAGCAGCTAGAAAAAATGGATTTTATTTTTCACTTTTTTTCTTTGTTATGAAAAAGATTAGGATTAAGTTTTATGAATTTAGGAAAAGCGAGCTTTAATGTTTAGTTGTTCTTTTAAAGCCTTTTTTGTCTGTGTTTGATTCAATCTAAATATCATTGGTAATATCATCATTGTTTTAATGATGGGTAAAGAGTTGTTGTTGAATTAAATGCATGTCTCAATTGCTATTGATGAGCATTTTTATAACAAAATAACCTGTCTGGTCATTTTTTTTGGAATGGGTTCGATTACTATTCGCTATTTGGTCATTCGAATTTAGCGATTTTATTTGCCTGTACTAGAGACTTTGCGGGTCAAAAAAGCAGATCACAGCAGAATTGCTTCAATCAGAAGGCTCAGGGGTAGGTCCGTTGAAAGTCAGCAGGTCATAAGCATCTGTAAAACTGCTTTTGCCTAGTCGTACTCGATTGGTGCGAATGCCCTGACTTGAATATTAGGCCTCGAAAATGTTCGGGTTACAAAGCCTCTCATGATGCAATTAAAGAGTTATCCTGAATAGATGCAGGAAAAGTCATAGTTTATGCACTTATTACTTGAATTCAGGGGATTAAAATAAGAGCTTAGCTCTATTCAAGTTGGTAGTATATCAAAATTCAGGATTAGTTATGCGTGTGTTAGTAACAGGAGCAAACGGTTTTGTTGGATCAGTACTTTATAATAAACTAAAAGAAGAATGCTCACTGGATGTTGTCGGTACTGTACGAAAAAATGAAGATCCGTATCTGTCGGGTGTGTTGTCTGTCGGTTCTATTGACGCTAGAACAGACTGGACGGAAGCATTAGAGGGCGTTTCTGTTGTTGTTCATTGTGCTGCCCATTCTCATATTTTAAAGAGTGATTCTGAAAAAACTATTTCTAATTATAATAAGGTAAATAATGAGGGTACTCTGAATCTTGCAGTTCAGGCTTTGAAGGCAGGTGTCAAACGTTTTATTTTTCTAAGTTCTATTGGAGTAAATGGAAATAAAAGTGTAAGACCATTTTCATTTAATGATACACCTAGTCCTTACGATTCGTACAGTCGCTCTAAGTACAATGCAGAGTTAGGCTTGGAAAAAATTTCTAAAAAGAGTACTCTAGAGGTGGTTGTAATTCGTCCACCACTAGTTTATGGAAAGCGAGCACCAGGAAACTTTGGTAGTTTACTTAAGCTAATAAATAAAAAGTTACCTTTACCCTTAGGAGCCATTCACAACAAACGTAGCTTTATTGGTATTAATAATTTAGTGGATTTTATTACGATTTGCATAAAGCACCCTGCGGCTTCAGGGCAAACATTTCTTGTTAGTGATGATGAAGATGTTTCTACAACTGAACTGCTGCATAGTTTGATTATTGCTAGTGGTAGAACTCCATGTTTAATACCATTAAATGTCACTTTTCTTCGTTTTTTAGCCAGTATATTAGGGAAGTCATCGGTCATAGATAAATTGGCTGGCGATTTGCAAATTGACATGAAGCATGTGAAAGATACTCTTCAATGGAAGCCACTTCTAACTTTCAATGAAGGGATTTGTGAATGTTTCTCGGATGATTGATTTATATGTTGCGCATATTAGATTTGTTAATTTCATTATTCGGTTTTATTTTTGTAATGCCTTTATTTATTGTTATCTATTTTGCTATTTATTTTGACTCTGGCTCGCCTTTGTTTAGACAGGAGCGGGTTGGAAGAAAGAAAAAACCTTTTATACTAGTTAAATTCAGGACGATGAGAACTGATACTGCTTCTGTAGCTAGCCATCTCGTTTCAAATAGCTCAATAACTCGATTTGGTAAATTCCTTAGAAAAACCAAGTTGGATGAATTACCACAATTATGGAACGTCCTAAAAGGTGAAATGAGTTTGGTCGGTCCAAGACCCAATTTATTTAATCAGGTTGAACTTATTGAGCATCGCGATAGCTTAATGGTTTACGATGTCAGGCCAGGAATTACAGGCTTGGCTCAAGTGTCAGATATTGATATGTCAATGCCTGAATTACTGGCAAAAACAGATGCGGAAATGATTAAAGGCATGTCTCCTTCTAACTACTTTCGCTATATTTTTATGACTCTAGCTGGACGTGGTCAGGGCGATAGAGTAAAACAGTCTAAATGATAGAGTTTTTGCTACAGTACTTTCAGTCCTTCTCCAGGTAACACATGCGCAACAAACTGCTCTCTCTCCCACGCTCAAGTAAACGGCTAGTTGCATTGCTATTCGATTCAATAGCAATAATCTTCTGTTTGTGGATGGCGTTTTATATTCGCCTGAGTATGGTTGACCCCTTTACTCGCTATTATCCAGCCTTTATTGTTGCTGTGGCAGTCACCTTGCCTTTTCTGGTTAAAATGGGACTTTATAGAGCTGTCCTGCGGTATATGGGCTCTGACTCTCTTATCGTCATCTTTAAAGCATGTTCCTATGCTGCTATCTGCTTGATGTTAGCTGGGTTTCTCTCCGGACAGGCCCAACTTCCACGCTCTATTCCTTTTATATACTGGCTCCTGTTGCTGCCGACTATGACTATCACACGCTACGTGATTAGAAGCTGGTTATTAGAGGAATCCATAGCAGATATCTTTCCTGAATTTTTCCCTAGCAGGCAAAGGCACTCACGCCGGGGAATTCCTGTCGCCATTTATGGCGCCGGGGCTGCGGGAGTGCAGGTGATGTCCGCTTTAGACAGGGGGATTGAGTACCAGCCAGTCGCTTTTTTAGATGATAAGCCGGACAATGCCGGGCGTGCTATTCAAGGGAGGCGTATATACCGACCCTCAAGTTTCGGGCAAATGGTGCAGGAAACAGGCGTTCAGGAGGTGTTACTGGCCATACCCTCTGCGAGCAGGCTAAGGCGAAAAGAGATTGTTCAGACACTTGAGCAGCACGGACTGCCTATTCGAACAATACCTGCCGTGTCTGATCTGGCTAGCGGTCGAATGAAAATGCAGGAAATTCAGCCTGTTGATATCGGTGACGTCCTTGGCAGAGACGAGGTGGAGCCAAGACAAGATCTCTTGGAAAAGTGTATCACTGGTAAAGTGGTGATGGTCACTGGCGCAGGTGGTTCTATTGGTTCTGAACTCTGTCGGCAGATTCTTAAAAGGAAGCCTTTATGTCTTGTGCTTTATGAGCACAGTGAGTTCAGCTTATATTCTGTCGAACAGGATTTAATAAAGACACAAAATAGTTCAAATGACTGTAAAGCGGTTCAGATTGCAGCAGTGCTGGGTTCGGTCAATAATCCGGAGCGATTAATTGAAACCTTGCGAAGATTTTCTGTGGATACGGTTTATCACGCTGCTGCCTATAAGCATGTACCTATTGTTGAACATAATATAGAAGAAGGTTTACGAAATAATACGTTAGGAACACTTTATGCCGCACAAGCCGCGATTGTTACTCAGGTAGAGCGCTTTGTCTTGGTATCTACTGATAAGGCAGTGCGGCCCACAAATGTTATGGGTGCCTCAAAGCGCCTGGCAGAAATGGCTTTGCAGGGGTTGGCTGCTGAACTTTCAGTAAAACTGTTCCACTCGGACAGGTTTGGCGTTGTGGCAGAAACAAAAATACCGGTTAATACCTGTTTTACAATGGTCCGGTTTGGAAATGTATTGGGTTCCAGTGGCTCTGTCATCCCGGCGTTTCGTGAGCAGATCCGGGTTGGTGGCCCTGTGACGGTGACTCATCCAGACATCAATCGTTATTTTATGACAATTCCAGAGGCTGCTCTTTTGGTGATTCAAGCCGGTGCTATGGCCAGCGGAGGTGAGGTTTTTGTACTGGATATGGGGAAACCTGTCAAAATAGCCAATCTGGCAAAGCGGATGATTAATTTATCCGGCTTAACTCTCAAAGACGAAAGTAATCCTGAAGGTGATATTGAAATTGTCTACACGGGTTTACGCCCTGGTGAAAAGCTCTATGAAGAACTGTTGATTGGAGACAATGTGGCAGGTACCAGCCATCCTAAAATCAGTATGGCTATGGAAAGCAAAGAATCCTGGAATGACTACAGACTGGCCTTGCAGACTATTTTTGAGGTGGCACGAGATGGGCGTTTCACTGATCTGAGAAATCTGCTTTCCAGCTATGTGAATGGTTTTAGTCCAACGTCTGACGTTGTGGACTGGATGGATCAGTCCAGACAAGCTGAATCAAATCCTGAGCGAGCGGTTTTGAACTATCATTGAGTTGTCGTTTGCCAGGGTTTTTGCTTAATTTCTGTCTATATTGATCGGCTCATATTTCAGAAATGATCGGTGAGCCAGATGCAAAACGCTATGAAAAATCCACTGTTATCCGTTGATGAATACCTGGAGTCTGAAAAGACGGCTGAATCAAAAAGAGAGTATATCAATGGATATGTCTTCGCCATGGTGGGTGGCAGTCGAAAGCATAACTTGTTGACAGTTTCTCTTGCAGCGAGGCTTCAACGGCATCTTTCTGGCACTGGCTGCGATGTCTTTGCTTCTGACATGAAAGTCAGTGCAGGCTCTGAAAGTGATAATATCTTTTTCTACCCCGACATAATGGTGTCTTGTGGCCTTTGCTCTGGTGATGATTATGTTGAAGAGAATCCAAAACTGATTATTGAGATCCTTTCGAAATCCACAGAACAGCATGATCGTTTTGCCAAACTTGAGGCATATACTCAAATAGCGACCTTGGAAGAATACATGCTGGTTTCTCAATATGAGTTTCTGGTGGATCTGTACCGTCGGGAAAATGGGCAATGGTATACACGGCGTTTCGGGGAAGGAGACACTTTGCTATTGCGCTCAGTCGGTCTCGAACTTTCCGTTCTGGATATATACAAGGACATTACGGCCAAAATTCCGGGTCCATCGCCTGCTCATAGTTCCAGGGGCATTCTTTTGGAAAAGTAGAGGAGGGTAGCTCTGTCTCATCTGAGGCGTCTTCTACAGCGTCCGAGTAAGCTTCAACCAAAATCTCTGTCAGTTTGCTTTTCAGTCCTGAATTTTTTCTTAGAATTCGCCTGATCTGCTTGCGTTGCTCTCGGATCGTTCTTTCCCAGCTTTGGCCAGTCTGCCTTTTTTCAGGCTGGTACTGCCATTTCAACAAATGCATGAAAAGTACGCATATTCTGGACTCTAATGCCCTGTAGTCACTGCGACCCATGCTCTCAATTTCCTCAAGGATATTTTCCAGATCGAGTTCTGCCAGGCGGCCCTCACGGATCAGTTTTGCCTGCCTCTGGGTCCAGCTGTAAAAATCAGTATCGTATAAATCACGCACAAAAATGACCTGCTGTTTTATAGGATTTCATAGTTAGTGTTCAGTTTATCTTATGGACTGAGAAGTTTTAGGGCCAGAATTCAGGATTGATAGCTTGCTCATAACTCCAGGGACGCTCCTTGGGGAAGATGGAAGGTGATAGTCCTGTTTCTTCAGCGGCATCTTCGACGGCTCTTTTGTAAGCAACAGGGAGCATAACATCAATTTTGTGTTTTAGACCCGGAGAATCCTGTAGAATCCGCCGTGCCTGCTTACGTTGCTCACGAATGGTGCGTTCCCAGCTGTGGCCTGTTTGTCTTTTTTCTGGCTGGTGTTCCCATTTCAACAAGTGCATGAACAGTATTTCCAGCCGGGACTGCAAGGCTCTGTAATCACTGCGACCCATGCTCTCAATTTCCTCAAGGATATTTTCCAGGTCGAGTTCTGTCAGGCGACCTTCACGAATCAGTTTTGCCTGTCTCTGAGTCCAGCTGTAAAAATCGGTATCATACAAGTCTCGCATAAAGGCTACCTGCTTTGTCCGTTATCCCATTTTCCTTCATTCTATCTTACTCACTTTGTGCTTTACGAATCTAAACTGCACCAACAACAATAGTTCAAGTTTCATTTATAGGGCTGGGCGTAGTTTAATACAAAATCGGTAGGTGATACTAACTGCAGCCATGAGTGTACTCAATACTCCGGCTCGTTTTGTTCTGAAATTTATACTCGAAGTCATCAATCCGAAAGGCTCCTGAGGGTTTGTTTTACTCTCGACTTTTTGCTGTCAGAGCCAGAAGAAATGGTGTTATTCGTACTTCTATATTGTCAAAACATTGGCTGTGCTGTCTGGGTGCTTATTCTGGAGTCTGTCGTGAGTTCTTTATAAAATCAGTCATTTATATTCAATGGTTCTGTTGTATTCATAGTTTTTTTTCCATCTGTTTGGTTTTTTTTAAAAATCCGTCTAGAACTGAAAATAACGGTTTCAAGATATCTGAAGCCAAACGTTAATAATCAATAAGGAAGTTTGATTATGAATACATTTTTCTCAAGCATTGCTCTTTCCAGCCTTTTAATATTCTCTAACGGTTCATTTGCCAATAGCGACGAAAAAGAACAGGTCGTTAACGTCAACACAGCCACCGTTCAGGAACTGGACGAAAAGCTTATAGGCGTAGGCAGACGAACAGCAGAAGAGATAGTAAAACACCGTAAAGCACATGGTCCTTACAAGAATATGGATGACCTTGATCAAGTGAAGTTCATCGGTGAAGCCTTTATGAAGAAGAACGAATCCAGGATAATTTTCGAAGAGTAGGGAATCACATATACAAAAAGCCCGTCCATAGAGACGGGCTTTTTGTATGTTGAGTACGTGTTCCAAAACCGATAATCTAGCCTGAATAAAGACTTATGCAGGAGTATTCCTTTGACCTTTACCTGGATTGATTGGGTCATTGCGGCCATAGTGGCTGTTTCCTCTCTTATCAGCCTTAAACGAGGCTTTTTCAAAGAAGTTCTCTCTCTTCTGACCTGGGTAGTGGCCATTTTTGTGGCCTGGACTTTTAACGGCAGTGTTGCAAACTTGTTAACTCAGTATGTAGAAACCCCGTCTGTTAGAGTGGTTTCCGCATCAATTCTGCTTTTTGTCGCAACGCTACTGGTGGGCGGGTTGATTAATCGATTATTTTCAGAATTGGTTGAAGCCACCGGTCTCACTGGGACTGATAGGATACTGGGTATGGTTTTCGGCGGGCTCAGAGGCTGCTTGCTTGTGGTGCTTGTGGTGGGATTAATGACTTTTGCTCCATTAGAGAATGACGAAGCATGGCAAGATTCGGTATTATTGCCGCACTTTTTGCTACTTGCAGACTGGTCCAGACAAACAGTGGTCCAGTGGGTTGAACCTATGTTGCAAGCCGGTTGAAATAATCTCTGAAAGCTTCCCGGGAACAGGCAAACGTCCAGAGGGCGCTTTCTGAACTTTTGAGAAAAAATAGGCTCTAAAGACAGCTATAAGCACAAAAAACAGGGTTTTTCTGACTTTCAGGTGACCTTGCCAAAGCTTTGGAGCCGCTGATCCAGCCTGAGGATGTGAGAAATGTGTGGAATTGTCGGTATTTCGGCGACAGTGAATGTTAACCAGCTGTTGTTCGATGCGCTGACCGTGCTTCAGCACAGGGGGCAGGACGCAGCCGGTATGGTGACCCTGGGCGGAGGGCACTTTTATCTGAGAAAAGATAACGGGCTGGTCCGTGATGTCTTCAGAACCCGGCACATGAAAAAACTGGTGGGCAATATGGGCATCGCTCATGTTCGTTATCCTACCGCAGGTACTTCCAGCTCAGCCGAGGCCCAGCCGTTCTATGTTAACTCTCCCTATGGTATTGCCCTTGCCCATAACGGGAATCTGACCAATGCCCAGAGCATCAAGCAGGAACTCTTTGAAGAAGATCTTCGTCACATCAATACCAGCTCTGATTCAGAGATTCTGCTGAATGTCTTCGCCCATGAACTGGAGCAGTCAGGCAAGTTGCAGCCCAAGCCGGAAGACTTCTTCCAGGCGGTTCGTCGAGTCCATGAGCGTTGCGAAGGTGGCTATGCTGTCGTCGCCATGATTAATGGTCACGGTATCATTGGTTTTCGTGACCCTAACGGTATTCGCCCCCTGATCTTCGGTAAGCGGGAAAGCGAAAAAGGCACAGAATATATGATGGCTTCTGAATCCGTCGCTTTGAGTGCCTCTGGTTTTGAAGTTATTCGTGACGTCGAGCCAGGCGAAGCTGTCTTCATAGACTCAAATAATCAGCTGCACACATTCCAGTGTGTTCAGGGCACCAAGCATCCTTGTATTTTTGAGTACGTCTATCTCGCCCGCCCTGACTCCATTGTTGATGGTATTTCTGTCTATCAGGCTCATCAGAGAATGGGGCAGATCCTTGCTAACAAGATTCTCAGAGAGTGGCCAGAGCATGATATTGATGTTGTCATGCCTATTCCTGACACCAGCCGGACATCAGCACTGGAGATTGCCAACCGATTGGGGCTTCCTTACAAAGAGGGCTTTGTTAAAAACCGCTACATTGGTCGCACATTCATCATGCCTGGTCAGGAAGTCCGCGAGAAATCCGTTCGCCAAAAACTCAGTGCCATTCAACAGGAATTTGAAGGCAAGAATGTCCTGTTAGTCGATGACTCTATTGTCAGAGGCACGACCTGCCAGCAGATCATCGAGATGGCCAGAGACAGTGGCGCAAAGAAAGTCTATTTTAGCTCTGCTGCTCCTGCAATTCGCTTCCCCAATGTTTATGGGATCGACATGCCAACATCAGAAGAGCTCATTGCCTACAATCGGACTGACAAGGAAATCGAGCAGGAAATCGGGGCAGATCGTCTGATCTTTCAGGATTTGGATGATCTTAAGAAAATCGTTTCTTCGTTGAATCCCGAGATTACCGACTTTGACTGTTCTGTCTTTGATGGTAAATACATTGCCGGCGGTATCGACAGTGAATATTTAAGCCGTCTTGCTGCCAGTAGAAACGAAGAGACCCGGGCTAATGCGGGAAGCGATTCGATCATTGACCTTCACAATGATGAAGAGCTTGCCTGATTTTTCCCTGAACACTACGTTCATAGAGTCGAGCCCCTGTTAGCCTTGCTAGCAGCCTGTCGGACTTAAGGCTGTCCTACTGCGGTTGCAATAAATTGGTC
>NZ_JAHHPQ010000017.1:0-2110 GCF_024606245.1 Endozoicomonas sp. SESOKO2 | reverse complement strand
GCTTTGTAAATGTTATAACATAACTGATTTAGAGTGTTAACAAAATACGAAATAGGTGCTTGGCTGAAGGACGACTTATCTGGCAGTGACTGTCTACGAATGGCTATGGCACCATGTACTTCCCTTCACTGATAACGACAAAGGTGAGTGAAGGGAAGAGAGCAAGAAAATTAGAAAAATTGGTTTTATTTACTTGAAAAGACCTTTCAGAGCGTCTTTCAAGTGTCCGGCTTTTTTCTCAATCTCTTTTTCCAGACGCTTTTTCACTTCCTGTCTGGCCAGTGAAGCAATAGTGTCGGCCAGACGCTCGGTGTCAACGCCACACTCCTGCTGGCCTAGCTTGCCCTGGCAACGAACCGGCCAGGTGACGTTGACATAGTCTTCGTTAACCACGCAAGCTGGATCGCTGTCAGGAGCACGGTCGCCACTGATGTTCAGGCCCAAATGATAATCCAGAGTCTGTTTGACCAGATTGATATTGCCGTCACCTTTGAGGTTCAGGTTGGTCAGGGCAGCAGTCAGGTCTTTATTGTTGGCTACCCCGTTGCTAATGGTGAAACTGCCTCTAAGCCGGGTGAACCGGGTGGTATGACCCCAGTCTTTTTTCTGCAGATCCTGCTTGCGAATCCTGGCAATTCCCTCGCACACCATCTTGTCAAAGTTAGCCTCAGTAAAAGCCCCCTGATCGACTTTGAAGTCGATCTTACCGTTCAGGTTGCTGGTCAGAACACTTTGTAGCTGGCCATGGGTCGTCAGGTTCATGTCTGCATTCACTTTACCCTCAATAGACTTCAGCGCCGGTATAGGCTGAGCCAAAGCCTGCAGGTTGATACCTTTCAGGCTTGCTGTTGTCTGAACGTCGGGATCACCTTTCTTGCGAACATCGAGTTCGCCGTCCAGATCAATGCTCCCGTCATAAAAGCCGGAAGTTAGCTTGATATCCTGGCGCCCTTTCAGGGCTGTGAGCTGGACTGAAGGCTGATTAAAAATGAGTTTTGCAACGGTCAGGGAAGTCAGCCCCAAAGAGCCTTTGATGTTCAGAGGACGCAGGGTGTCTTCCGGAATCAGTGGCAGCTCCTGATTTGGCTGAAGTGCTTTTGCAGTGTCTGATGCAACGGTTGGGGGCTCTGTGCTCTGAACACCTTCTGATTTTTCTTCTTTGGATGCTGTCTCTTCATTAGTTGGTGGCAGATAGCGATCCAGGTTCAGATCACCGCCCTTGAACTGAAAGGTCATGTCCTGTTGTTCCAGATTTCCGATTTTGAAAAAGCCATCGATGTTGAAACCATCCAGCGTCAGATCCAGCTTGTCCGCAGAGAAACTATTACCATCGGTGCTAAAGCTGCTCTTGAAAGCCATCTGAGTCATTGCCCCGGGATCTGCCATGGGCGGGAGCAGGATCTTGATCTCTTTTAGAAACTTGCCCGGATTGAATTGAGTGACATCGAGGTGACCTTTCACCATCAGTGGTTTTTGCTGAATATTCAAAGAGCCAACAATTTGCAGGGTTTCGGCGCTTTCCCCAACAAGGTTCTCTTCTGCCGGGCTGGCGGAGATATTGAGATCTTTCAGATCATAAGTGCCGTCTTTAAGGTTGAATTTCAGAACGCCACTGATGCCAGTCATCAGCGTCAGATCCGGTTCACCGCTTCTAATGCGCGCTTTCAGATTGAAGTCAAAAGGCTCATTGTTGCGAACTGCCCCGGTTTCCAATCCCGCCTGATCAACCAGATAGGTTTTGCCTGTGCTCTTGTCGTTGTAACGGATCACCAATCCTTCAACGGTGACATGGGCAATATCCAGCTCCAGAGGAGCAGATTCGGTTTTACCTTCGGGCGTTATAACGGTTGTGGTCTCTGTTGCTGTCGGTTGGCTGGCTGCATTTTTGGAAACTTCCCAGTTGCCTTGGCCAGACTCATTTTTGACCAGGTTGAGCTCTAGCCCTATCAGTCTGGCTGTTTGCATCTCTACTTTTTTGCTTAACAACGGTAGCAGTTTAACGCTGACTTCCGCTTTACCCAGTTCAGCCAGATCGGAGTTGTCTGCACCTTTTACATTCACCTGCTCGAGGGAAAGTCCCAGCCAGGGAAAGACCGACCAGTCAATGGGG
>NZ_JAHHPQ010000123.1:0-5708 GCF_024606245.1 Endozoicomonas sp. SESOKO2 | reverse complement strand
TTGCTGACCCGCTGGGGTTGTCAGGTCAATTCTGCCGGTAGTGTGAAAGAAGCATTTAAGGTTGTCGAAGAGTGTGGGCTGCCAGATGTTATGCTGATCGATTACCGCCTCGATGATTGTATGGATGGCATCCAGCTGACCGGAGAATTACGTAAACTGTCGTCTTTGTTTCTGCCAGCGATTCTTATTACTGCCGATAAACAGGACAGTGTTCGTGACCGTTGTCGTGATCAGGATATCAAGTTGATGGGAAAACCGATCAAACCTGCCTCACTCAGAGCCTTGATGTCATCGCTCACGGCGCCTGCCAGAGTCCTTTTTGAGCCATGAGTAGATTAAGCGTGAGTGGTAGATGGGCCGTCATCACCTGCAGAGGGCTGATCAATTTCCAGCTCATTCATGGCAATCACTGCCTGGGTTCTGTTGCGAACGCCCAGCTTTTTGAAAATGGCTGTGACATGTGCTTTTACAGTGGCTTCTGATACTTCCAGTTCATAAGCAATCTGTTTGTTCAACAGTCCCTCGCTGATCATTCCCAGTACTCTGAATTGTTGTGGTGTCAATGCGGCGAGCTTTAGTTCCAGTTCTGATCCCTGACCCTGTTCTGGCAGTTCGGGCAGCCATTCCGGTAACCAGTTATCACCTTCAAGCACCTGGGTCACGGCATTTTTCAAAACATCCAGTGGCGAGGATTTCGGGATAAATCCATGGGCGCCGTGTTGCATGGAGCGATGGATGATCTGCGAATCCTCAGAAGCGGAAACAATAACAACCGGGACTTGAGGATATTGCCCCCTCAGAAAGATCAGGCCGGAAAGGCCATGAGCACCCGGCATGTTGAGATCAAGAAGGATCAAATCAGGAGACAGCACTTGTTCAAGGATATTCTGCAAGGCTGCGATAGATCCGGCTTCATAAATTTCAGGGCTCTCCAGCCCCTGACGCAGAGCTGCCTGTAATGCGGCTCTGAATAATGGGTGGTCGTCTGCAATGATGATCTTGTTTTTCATGAGCTCAGAGTGCCATTTACCTGGTGAGCTGTAAAGGCTGACCATTGTTATTGTTTTGGAAGCCGGGTCTGGCATCAAGTCCCGACTGTTTTCCGAACAATGTCTCTATCGGCAAGAGTGCTTCACTCTTTGGTTTTCAGGGCCTGTCATGGTCTGCTCATGAGTGTTCTTGTTGGCATCTGAACGGCTGAATTTTTATACCCTGATTAAATTGTTTGTTCCAGGCTGACGGTTGAACTTTATAAAAACATCATTGTCGAAATAAAAATAATTTCTTAACGCACAGCCGTCGGATTATAGATGAATACTGGCATGAGACGGGTATCTTGATATTACTTGCTAATGATCCGCTATATGCCAGACAACGGTTGCGAAATGATAAAAAACTTGTACTGGCAATCATCTCGGTACATCAAGATGGTCTGAAATAGGTGAATGGAGAACTAGAGAATGATAAGGGCGTCGACATGGCTTCGGTCACTTAATATGGCAACGTGCTTGCAGATGCCGGTCTGGAAGAAGAACATAAACATCAGAGGGATGTCTGGGTTACACGCTCATTTTGATCGTTCAAATCATCAAATCCCGACAACGAATCCAAATCAGAATACCGGGACTCTCATTCCAGCTAACGGGGCTAACCGTTTACCCAAAAGATATTTCAGTTCCTTTAATGCCATTATCTTTCCCTGTCAAACGCCACTAGCCAATCGAATCTGCCGTATACATATTTCAACCCCACTAAACCAGGTTAATGACAACTCTCCCTCCAACCGGCAACAACTTGGGGGCAAGGGGATGTTTTTGCGGCGTATGCAGGAAGCAAGTTTACCTGTTCCACCCTTCAGAAGTGTTACAGCCCAGACGACGAATGCTCTTGAACAACACCTTCTGGATACTCTTCGTATAGCCCCTTATTGTCCTGATATAGTCGATGAACTGGGGCCAGAGACCAGCCTGAAGAACATCAGGGAATACTTCAATGCCTTGCCACCTTCAGAGCAGACCAAAAGGGATAACGGGCTGGCGGGTCTGGCGAAATTTATTGCCAGTCATGACTTTTACGAACAGGTTAAAGATTCTGAAGCGGCCCGGCATGTCAGGGGTCTGCGCTGTCAGCTGGACGGACCCTTCATATCACAGCCGGTGATTGTCCGCAGTTCTGGCATCAACGAAGATAACTACGGCAATGCCCAGGCAGGCAAATACCTCTCGGAAGTTCAGGGAGAAGAGGATGTTTTTCGTACCTGCCTTAAGGTTATGGCCTCAGGTTATCGTCCTGAAGTCTGTCCCGAGGGTATCCCTCAACCCATGGCGCTGATTATTCAACATTGCATTGATTGCCAATATGGCGGGGTAGCTATGAGCTTTCAATCCTTTCAGGATGATTCCGTCAGGATTGAGTACACACCCGGTCAACCCAGAGGCGCAGTGGCAGGACAGTCCGGTAATACGCCCCACCGCATCGATATTTCCCGCAAAAAAGAAGGCGCTGACAGTTCTCAATATTTTCCCGGAACAGTTGCAAGTCACTTCATCCTGCGCAAAAACACAGATAATAGGGGCTACTCGGAAACAAGAATTCATGATGCGGGTACTCAATCAGACGACACCAGTCAGCAACTCAGTGATGACACGGTTTCAGCACTCAGGGAGATGGTGGCAAAGCTGGAAGACCTGTTGCTATGCCCGGTGGATGTGGAATTTGCTATTGATCGTCAGGGGCGCCTGTTCCTGTTGCAGGTGCGTCCTGTAACCGAACTCTCTGGCGGCATGGATTTTGCCATGCCCATACCCGAAGACAGTCTGGCCACTGGCGAGACCTTCAGCGAAGGCTATGGCACCGGACCCATCTGGCTGGCCAAAAAACGAGAGGCAGGTTCTATGCCCCACGGGGCCATTGTCGTGGCCCGACACGCCGAACAATGGATGCTTGAGCCCGATGTACTGATGCGGGCAGGTGGTTTTGTCATTGCCGAAGGAGGATTCAATGATCATGTAGCCATCCTCATGAGACAGGAAAAAAAACCCTTAATGCTGGCCGCTGGCGAGTATGCGGCAGTGGTTGCTCAGGATGGCCGACAGATTACGCTGGCCTGCGCCCGCTTTGACGGTAACTTCGGGGCCTTTATTGTGGACGGTGATCATACTGGAAAACTGGCCAGTCACAGAAGGCTGTCCTCTGCTTTTTCTGATATATCATTGGCGAAAGCCGCTCCGTCACGGGATGAGTTGTCCCCCCCTGAAGGCACACTCCGTCAGGTCGCCAGTGGCTTTAAGTGGCTCACAGAGCAAAATGCCCGATTGCTGGCGCTATATTCTCCTGGCGGCGGACTGGATTGTCTGGCAAACCCGGTGAAACTGAGTATGTCGCCACAGCGATCAAACTTACTGGCACAGACTAAGGACAGAGTAAATCTTCTCATTCATGGGGCTGAAGCCCTGTTGGAGGGTTACCGGGCCTTTTTGCTACTGGCGGGAAGCAGGAGGGCGCCGAGGGTCGAGCGATTGTTGGATGAATTGCCGCAGTTAATCAACCGGTTCGAGACGCTGAAACAGACCATTCGGTCAGGGTTAGAGGTGGTCATCTTGCCACTGGATGGCTCTGAAAAAGGACAGGTATCGTTTCGTCAGTGGGTGGTCGCCTGTCAACAGCTGCAATCCTGTCTTCAGATGCTCAACCCTTCAGAGGCTGAGCAGGTGCGGAGTGTCCATGAGTTGATTTTTGCCCTGCATCAGCGCTTCGTAAAGGCGCTGGCACCGGTCACACTAGCCGCGGGTCAGGGCAGGCTAACCAGGGAAGAGGAAGTCGCTTATGTTGATTGCACGACTCCGGGTGGCTCGGGTGAAAGCGCAATACTATTGAGTCCTTCCTGCAAAGCATCCCTCAAAGAATTAGATCGTCCAGCTACTGTCGTCAGTATGGATGGTGCCTTGATTGTTAACCTGAAGCTTGGAAGTCATATGGGTCTTATCGAGCTGCTTGAAGACGCAGAGGGGGGGAAAGGACGAACTTTGCGGCTGACATTTTCTGACGAGTTTGATCTCATTGATGGCATTGATGCCCCCGGCAAGTTGAAACGTATGTGGTTTCTGGTGCAGTTGCTGAAAGCGATCGAACTGGATAAATATGCTGCTGGCATGAAGCTAAGTTGCAACGCCGTAGCAGGAGAAATTATTGTCGAATGCCCCCGAGTGACATCACGCCAAACGATGCAGGATGCCTTTGAAAAACTGATAACAGCGTTGCACTCTATTGAGAATATGGATATTTATCTAGAGGACTGCACCATTTTTGAAGGAGATCTGTGGGATTTTAACTTGCTTGAGCAACGCCTTAATAGAGGTGTTACGACAGAAGTTGATCGATTTGCCTTTCAACATTGCCTTTTCGCAACGATTTACGACTTTTTCACGATTATTCCCGATTGCTGGCAGTTATTAAGCAAACAACACCAACAGTTTATTCACTATGTTCAACAGTTAGAAGAGTGCTGGAAAAAGCCAGAGGAATATTTTCGGAAAGTGTTAATGAGTGATGAGATCAGTGAGGACACTCGCAGGGAACTTTTACACCATCTGTTATTGTTAGATGCCCAAAGCGCTATTCCATTGGTTGATGATGTTTATCCCGATTTGAGAGATCAATATTATGTTATCAAACCATCATCTTACAGTTACAGGCTGGAGTTTGATGTTTCACCAGGTCAGTCACTTTCGGAAGATAAAGAAAAGGTCAGGAATTTCTTTCTGAAGAATGGCTTGAAATATGCGTGCCAAAAGGCTAGAAATGATAAAAACCTTGTATTAGCCATCATTGCAGTACATCCTGATAACCTGAAATATGTGAGTGAAGAACTGAAAAGTAATAAAGAGGTCGTCCTGGCCGCAGTCGCTCAAGAGGGTAATCTGTTGGAATATGCCAGCCTGGGAATGAAAGATAATGATGAGGTTGTCATGGCTGCTATCGCGAATTATCCAGGAGCTTTCGAGTATGCAAGTCATAGAATCCGAAGCGATAAAAACATGATTAAAATCTTAATAGCGGATGATTTCACTCACTTAAGATATGCCGGTTTAAGGGTATTTTATGATCGCGAGTATATGCTGGATTTAATTGAAGAGAATCCTCAGGCTTTCGAATATGCTGCGTACAGGCTTCAAGAAGATCAGGACTTTATCGATTCGGCCATCCAACGAAATAGCGAAGTTGTTAAATATATACCCAAGTAAGAAGTTCAGGATGCTCAATTTTTCATCCTGACAAAGTTATGTGCTTCAGACTGGCGGGTGAACTTTATAAAAACATTATTGTCAAAAGAAAGTAACTTGTTGATGCGCTTGTCATTAACTCATGGATGAGCTTTAACATGAGAGGGATATCTGGATGTTACCTGAACGTATTGACAGATCGGATAGTCAAACCCCGGCAATGAATCCAAAACAGGATGCCGAAAATAGTCCATCCAAACGGTATTTCAGTGGTCTTGACACCGGTAGCGTTCCGATCAGTCAAACGCCTTTAGACAAGCGCTTTTGCAGTTTACCTGTTTCAGATCAGGTTGCTCACTATTCGCCCTCCGACCGCAATCAACTCGGGGGCAAGGGAATGTTTTTGTGGCGCATGAAGCAAGCTGATCTGCATGTTCCGCCATTTGAATGTGTGACAGCCCGGGTAATGAATGCTCTCGAACAACA
>NZ_JAHHPQ010000122.1:0-2410 GCF_024606245.1 Endozoicomonas sp. SESOKO2 | reverse complement strand
TCCCGGGCTTTCATTGTCTTAAATGTTTGCAGCAGGTGTTCCTGTTGAGCGTCAATATTTTTATTGCTATCAAAATTCTGAATGTTTAAATGAGCGGCAATGGTTGCATAACGAGCTTTTATTTCAGCATCTGTTCTGGAGTCCTCATGCTGAAGAAGCTGTTGAGCGACCCAGGCTTGCTGTCGTTTGAGGTGTTGCTGAATGGCCTGTCGACGGACTTCCGGATTCTTTCTGTTATCTGAGACCAGACCGAGTATACTTTCGAAGTTAGTCAGTGAGTTCTGGATGACCACATTGTTGAGTTCTACCTTTTGTTGCAGCTGTTGTTGAATGGACTGATAGCAGGTATCCAGATCATCTTCATGGTTCAGAGTAATACCTAACCTGCTTTCAATGGGTGCCAGTCTTGCTTTTACAGCTTCTTGCCATGGCTGTGTTGTTGTAGCATCTTTTTCGTCAAGAGATCTTTTGATTTCAAGAATTTTCTCCCTGATGATTCTTTCTTGTTCTTCCAATGGCTGGGTATCGTCCCGGTTATCAATACCAAGCTCCGCTCCCAGTTGTGTGTTGATATAGACTCTTGCTTCTGCCACAGAATCGCGAAGGTGTTTGTCAATCGTTGGAAGTAGATTGACCATGTGCTGAACTTTCTGTAAACAGTTTTTCTTTGCTTCCAGCTTTTGTTGATATTGACGCTGAAAATATGGCTGTTGACCCACCTTGGCCAAATTCAGCCAAAGGTGCATTCGAATCATCTCATGACGGGCTTTCGGGTCATCTTTTTTATTGGCAGGCAGACCGAGCTGACCTTCGATTATCGTCAGTTTATCCCGGAATATCTCATCGGTCTGTTCTGCCTGTTGCCGCAGATGCTGTAGAACGAACTCAGAGCGGCCACCCAGATCGTTTTCATTGTCTGAAACAATGCCGAACTGGCCTTCAATCACTGCCAGTATATTTTTTACAGCCTGCTCCGGAGTCACCTCTGTTCCGGTAAATGTTGCGGCCACCGATCGGTTCATTTCATCAATTTTCTTTCTGAGGAGTCTGGCTTGTTCTTCCAGTGACCAGGTATCATCCCAGTCATTCATACCCAGTACTGCCGCCGCATGAGCGTTGCGAGCTTTTGCGGCATCTGCGGTATTAACCTGTGTCCTGTGGTCTTTAAATTGTTTCCAGAGATCATAGTGGCTTTCCACAAAGGCAATATCGGTGGGATTCTGTTTCTGACGACGGAAAACAATCATTTCCCCCGAAACCTGATCCACTTCCAGCTTTGGATAACCCGCAGGCAGAGGATAAACCTGTGTCTCATCCCCGACGTGAACAACATAGCCGACGGGTTTATGACAGGACAACAGCTCGTTCAGAGCTTTCTGTTGTAAATCGTCTTTCAGAATATGAACCTGCGTATAGGCAGAGGTGGCTGCCGCCAGAAGCGCTTCATCATTGATAAAGAGTGATTGACCAAGACGCTGTAACTCGGGAGGCTCATCGGCAGCAGCGACAAGACGCATGAAGGTGCGCCCATTCACTTCAACTTCGTCTACTGAAACGGTGGCAAGGGCGACATAGTTATCAACTTCACCAAGGTTTCCTGCTCTTTCATTGGCACCCTTCAGTAATCCGGCCAGTTGTTCGGGTCTGGCGATTTTTGTTAACGGATCTAATGGTTGGATGTCACCAGATTGATTTCGAATAGCCTCAATGGAATCCTGATCGGTCATTCCGTCTCTGACTTCAATGACCAGTTTTTTTTCTGCAAGGTTATGGGTGAACCTGAAGATCCCTTCATTACCGACTTTCAGGACTTTGGTGTACTTCCGGGCAAAGTCATTGTCGTCGGTTTCAAACAGATCAACACTGGAAACGCCACCCTTGATGCCAGAAAGAATGTCTGTAAAGCCTTCCGAAGGAACGCCATAGTCTGCTCTGACTTGAGTACGATCAGGGTAAGTGGTTGTAAAAGATTTCGGTATTGGCTGCTGGTCATCACCTAAAGTTGGCTGGACCATGACCTCACTCGAGGTAAACTCCACATGTTTATTGCCCTGAATATCGAAAGACTTTGTCTGTAGCCTGCGATCCGCCAGAGCCTGAGTAGCAATGATGGAGGAGCTGATTGCAACGACCACAGCAAGGCTTAATGCATTGGGGCGGGCATTTGTCATTTTACTACCCAGAGCCGAGTACTTCTATTACCCGAAAAAGTGATAACTAAGCCAGATGAGGAAGCAGCTTTTAATGGCTCATAGCTGTCAGTGGGTCATGGTTGCAGATAGAGACCCCGATTGAGGGGCATTGCTCTGATCATGACCATGAACTTTCTGATCATCGCCCTGTTGCCTCTTGTACAAGGCACCCAGAGTGTAGAAGTAAGGAATACTTTCTGCATGGGAGAACGACCATT
>NZ_JAHHPQ010000121.1:0-2592 GCF_024606245.1 Endozoicomonas sp. SESOKO2 | reverse complement strand
TTTTCATTGATGACCAACACGTCAAACACGAGCATGGATCCTATTATAAAGATGGAGGCAATTTCCATGACTTCTACTACGTACTCCCTGCTTCGAAATACAATGGAGCACCGGTAAGTTTCCTTGTTAAGTGGCAAGTCTTGAACACGGATGAAACCTCTCACTTTGAAAGCTCGCAAACATTGGTAAGCAAATATACGCCAGAATGGGCCTCTGCATGTCGGCTACATGACTATTGGCTAAGATGTCAAGATCGTTCATCTGGTCGCTAGGAGTCTGTAAGCGTCCGTTGATAGAGCAGGCTGCTGAACAGTTTGCTATCTGGCGTAATGTAAGACCTGACACAAAAGAAGTTTTGGCAATGCTTCGTCATGAACAAAGTGGAAATGCCCTGTCATAGAGAAGCCTTTCTATTGATAGAAATCTGAATATGGAAAAATCTGCAATGGCATCCTTTCCTACCGAAGAGTTCCTGCCCGGAGATCTTGTTTTTCAGCTGCGAGCAGGAGGATAGGCCTAGTGGGGCATTAGCCGGTTGTTTTCTGGCCGAGATAGCATAGCCATTAACCATGTAGGTCTCTAAGATGGTGATGGGCAGATTATTGAGGCTATTATGCCCGGGATCACAAAATCATCGGTCGATGATTCTGTGAGTCGCTCTGTTGTCGATAACCATGGTGGCCCCTGTATTCTGATATGCCGACTCCAGCCTGAGTATCATCAATTGATTATTCCAGCTCTGAAGACCGCAAAGGTGATGGTCTTGTGCTGGACTTTCGGTGTCTGAAAACATGAGTCTCTGCAGTCTGGAGCAGTTCCAGAGTGCCAGTGGCAAGACCGGTCGCAGCCGGGACGGAGTCGGTTCAACACTTCATTAAAGCCTTCAATATCAAGATATCTACGGCTAAACAGCTGATCAAGAATCTCAGTGGTGGCAACCAACAAAAAGTGGCGATCGCCAAAGGTTTGATGATCAATCCAAGAGTGCTGATCCTGGATGAGCTAACCCGTGGTGTCGATGTTGGTGCCAAGAAAGAAATCTACCAGTTAATTAATGAATTCAAGAACAAGGGCATGAGTATTTTGCTGGTGTCGTCTGACATGGCAGAAGTTCTGGGCATGACTGAACAAACCCTGAAGGCAGTTGCGCTCAGCCCTGAGCTTACGAGCAGCCCTGAGCCCGTAAAGAGCAACGGTGGCAAGTTCCGCATCAATAAAGAATTCCTGTTCGAGTACAAATCTGTCATTGCTCTGCTGATGATCATGGTGGCCGTCTCAATGATCAGTGACAGCTTCTTCAGCACCAACAATATGCTGAATATTCTACGACAGACTTCCATTAACGCCATCATTGCGGTGGGTATGACCTTCGTCATCCTGACCAGTGGTATCGACCTGGCCGTTGGCTCCATTCTGGCACTGAGTGGTGCTCTGGCGGCAACCCTGATTGGCATAGACTTCAACATTATGCTGGTGGTGACCCTGACTCTCGCAGCTGGTGCTGCCATGGGAGCCATGAGTGGTTTGATAATTGCCAAGGGAAGGGTTCAGGCGTTTATAGCAACACTGGCGACAATGACTCTGCTCCGTGGTGCCACAATGGTATTCACCGACGGTCGTCCCATCTCTGCCAGCAGCGGTGCTGCTTCTGATGCGTTCTCATTTATCGGCAGTGGCTACTTGTTTGGTATTCCTTTCCCGATTTACCTGATGGGATTCACCTTTTTAGCAGCATGGTTCGTGTTAAATCACACACGACTGGGTCGTTACGTCTATGCTCTGGGTGGTAACGAAGCTGCTACTCGTCTGTCCGGTATCAACGTCGATCGTATCAAACTGGCTGTTTACTCCATTTCTGGCGGTCTCTCCGCCCTGGCAGGATTGATTGTCACCAGTCGTCTGGCTTCGGCTCAGCCTACAGCGGGTAATAGTTACGAGCTGGATGCAATTGCTGCGGTAGTGCTGGGTGGAACCAGCCTGACAGGTGGCAGGGGACAGATCACCGGTACTCTGGTTGGTGTGCTGATCATCGGTATCCTGAACAACGCCCTGAACCTGCTCAATGTTTCTTCTTACTATCAGTTGATTGCCAAGGCTCTCGTTATCCTTCTGGCTGTCCTGGTAGACACTCGTTCCTCCAGACAGTCTTAAGAACAAGGCTACTTTCCGTCGTGGAAGTGGTCGTCTGCCAATATAAGGCCGGAATAAACCGGCCAAACAATCGACCACGAGGTTGTTCTCCATGATTTTCTCCATGAAAAAAACATTAGCCATTGCCCTGACTGCAGGTCTGGCTCTGACAGGTTGCAGCAAGCCTGAAGAAGGCACTACGGGTACGGAATCATCTGACGCTTCCGGTCAGAAATCGATGGCGCTGGTGGTGTCTACCCTGAACAACCCTTTCCTTGTCACCCTGAAAGAAGGGGTTGAGAAAAAAGCTCAGGAGCTGGGCTATGACTTGGTGATTCTGGATTCCCAGAATGATTCTGCAAAGGAAATGACCAATACTGAAGATCTGACGGTGCGTGGTGTTGATGCCATCTTTATAATAGGATCCATGCTCGTGTTTGACGTGTTGGTCATCAATGAAAA
>NZ_JAHHPQ010000120.1:0-7920 GCF_024606245.1 Endozoicomonas sp. SESOKO2 | reverse complement strand
CCCTGTGGCGGTGCCCGACTGGATGACGACATCAACCGTTTCTTCCACGCCCTGGGCATCAATGTCAAAGTAGGTTATGGCATGACTGAAACCACGGCGACGGTAACCTGCTTCCGCGATACCGGTTACCGGTTTGGCAGCTGCGGCACACCACTTCCCGGCACTGAAGTTAAAATCGGACAGGAAGGCGAAATTCTGGTGAAAGGACCGACATTGATGCGCGGCTACTACAAAAAACCGGATGAAACAGCCAAAACCTTTGACGCTGACGGCTGGTTAAAAACCGGCGATGCAGGTCTGATCGATGAAACAGGTCAGCTGCGTATTACCGAACGCATCAAGGAGCTAATGAAAACGTCCAACGGCAAGTATATTGCCCCCCAATACATAGAAGGCACACTGGGCAAGGATCGTTTTATTGAACAGGTCGCCATCATTGCTGATGCCAAAAACTATGTTTCTGCTTTGATTGTTCCTGCCTTTGAAGCACTGGAAGAATACGCAAAAAGCATTAACCTGAATTATGAAAACAAAATGGACCTGATCCACAATGCCGATATCCAGGCCATGTTTCAGGGTCGGCTGGATCACATTCAGGAAGAGCTGGCTCGATTCGAGCAAGTTAAGAAGTTCACCCTGCTACCCCGTGAATTCTCCATCGAAATGGGAGAGATCACGCCAACGCTGAAATTACGCAGAAAGATCATTATGGAACGTTTCCGCAAAGAAATTGAAGCCATGTACACACCGGCCACGTCATCCTGATCTCCCGGAGAGGCCATTCTCAAACAGGATGGCCTCTCACTGCTACAGTGGAAAGCCCTACTTGGCTTATCGGCAGTAAATCGCCTATCCTTCCCGGCTCCAGTTTTATTGGTCTGTCAACAGACCCTTCCTTCATCTAAAGGTTTAAGTGCTCATGGAGCAATATAATTTCACCTATAACGATATCCATAACACCATTTGCGCCTCAGCGAAAAAGATCAAAGCCTCTGGATTTGAGCCTGATTACCTTTTGGCCATTGGTGGCGGTGGTCTGATTCCGGCACGCATCATGCGCACTTACATCAACAAACCGATTCTGATTGTATCCCTCTCCCGCTATAGCGACGAGACAGGTACTGCACCTTCAGAGACACCGGTCAAACTTCAGTGGCTGGAAACAGGCACCCACCTCGACGGGAAAAAAGTTCTGGTCATTGACGAAGTCGATGATGAAAGAACCACACTTCAGTTCACGCTAAACCACCTTTATGAAACACACCCTGAAACTGAGTTTGCCGCATTCGTCGTTCATAACAAACTGAAAGAAAAGAAAGGCACCCTGCCAGAGAAGTTGAGCCACTTCTTCACCGGAGAGGACATTCACGATTACTGGATTAACTACGCCTGGGATGCCGAAGACATCAACCAGTTTGGGAAATAGTAAGCCACTGACAGGTGTTAACCGTGTATAAGGAAGCCCCCGAGCCCGGGTACCAGATTATTCAGGTCTAACCTTGAATAACCGGAGCTGGACTGACAACATCAGCATTCTGAGCTCGATGACGCATCAGGTGATCCATCAGGGTGATCGCCATCATGGCTTCAGCAATGGGTACGGCACGAATACCGACACAAGGATCGTGACGCCCCTTTGTGACCACATCAACCGGTTCACCTTGCATATTGATGCTCTTGCCAGGTGCAGTCATGCTGGAAGTGGGTTTCAGGGCAATATGAGCAACAATATCCTGACCCGAGCTGATACCTCCCAGAACACCACCAGCAGAATTGGACAGAAAACCTTCAGGCGTCAGTTCATCGCGATGTTCTGTACCTTTCTGTGCCACAGACTCAAAGCCATCGCCTATCTCAATACCTTTAACGGCGTTAATGCTCATTAGAGAATGAGCCAAATCGGCATCCAGTCGGTCAAAGACAGGCTCACCCAGTCCCGGCATCACGCCGGTAGCCATCACGGTCACTTTGGCACCGGTGGAATTACCCTCACGACGCAAGTCGTCGATCAATTGCTCCATGGCGGGCACTTTATCCGCATCCGGGCAGAAGAAAGGATTATTACGAACTTCATCCCAGTCAATCTTGTCAATACTGATCGTGCCCAACCGGGACAGATAACCTTTAATTTCGACGCCCTGACTCTGCAGATATTTACGGGCAATCGCACCGGCTGCGACACGCATGGCGGTTTCTCGAGCAGAAGAACGCCCTCCACCCCGGTAGTCACGAAAACCGTATTTATGGGTATAGGTATAGTCAGCATGGCCTGGACGGAAAAGATCCATGATATTGGAATAATCCTTGGAGCGCTGATCCACATTTTCGATGAGCAAACCAATGGGTGTGCCGGTAGTTTTGCCTTGAAAAACACCAGACAGGATCTTAACCTGATCCGGCTCACGACGCTGTGTCGTATATTTGGAGGTACCGGGCTTACGCAGATCAAGATCTTTCTGCAGATCCGCTTCACTCAGAGCTATGCCCGGAGGACAGCCGTCCACTATACAGCCCAGGGCAATACCGTGGGACTCACCAAAGGTTGTAACCTTGAACAGTTGGCCAATGCTATTGCCTGCCATTTTGACTTCCCCCTCCTCTGACGGTTGTCTGTCGTTGCTGCCGTCAGGGGTTTAATGCTTTACTTTGAAACCTTTTTCCAGAATAAGGTTTCAGTCACTCATGGCTGTTTAAGCCTGCTTTCTTCGCTCACGGCTGCTAAACAGAGGCTGATACTTACGACAGTTCCCGGCATCCAGTATCAGGATGCCATGCCCGCCTGTTTCAAACTCTGGCCAGATGAAGGGCACAGCAGGGTACTCATCTCTCAAAGCCCAATGACTGTTACCCACTTCCAGAACCAACAGCCCTTTCTCATCCAGAAAGTCAGCGGCACGAGCCAAAATTACGCGGGCCATATCCAGACCATCTTCTCCCGCCGCCAGACCAAGCTCCGGTTCGTGGCCGAACTCATCCGGAAAATCTGCCATATCTTCAGCATCCACATAGGGCGGGTTGCTGACAATCAACTGATACTTCGGCTTTTCCGGAGCATGGTCTATCGCTTCAAAAAGATCAGAACGAATGGCCTGAACCCTGCCCCAGAGCTCATGACTATCGATATTGATGCCAGCCACTTCCAGGGCATCTTCCGAAATATCCAGCAAATCGACCGTGGCTTCTGGAAACTCATGAGCCGCTGCAATACCAATACAACCGGAACCCGTACACAGATCCAGCACCTTTTCGACCCGGATATCCCCCAGCCAGGGTTGCAATTGCTGCTGAATCAGTTCGGCTATCGGTGAACGAGGCACCAATACCCGTTCATCAACGTAATAGGGTCGACCGCAGAACCAGGCCCGGTTGACCAGGTAAGCCAAGGGCTTGCGTTCTGAAACTCTGCGCTCGATCAGTTCTGCCACTCTCTTCTGCTCAGTCAGGGAAAGTCGGCAATCCATGTAAGGTTCCGGTAATTCCCAAGGTAACTGCAATACCTGAAAAACCAGATGGAAAGCTTCATCCAGAGCGTTATCACTGCCATGCCCGAAAAACAGCTCGGCCTCATTAAATCGTGATGCAGCCCAGCGAATGAAGTCCCGAATACTGACCAGGCCACCATAAGCCTCGTTGGCACAGTATGGCTCGCCAGTATGCATCTCACTGATTTCAGTCACACTCTCTCCTCAGGAAGCACAATCAGGATCTCCCCTGCAAAACCGTCATAAGGTAGCATATTCGGGCACAGGCAAAGAACCACTTTTTCGCCGCAAACGGGTATGATCAGCCTGCCATAGTATTGTCAGGCTGTAATACAGGATAGAATACCCTGTATTTCAAACTCCCCGGAGCTGAAAAACCTGTTTAAAGATGAGCTCAGAGCAATGACCGAAGACGATAATGAAGATCAGGAAGGCCTGTTTAAAGAGGCCATGGTGGACGTGCGGCCATTAAAGAAAGCCAACCGCTCCGTAGAGCTCAGGAAACCGACCACCGTCCCGGACTGCACACTCAGGGCCCGTCGACGGGCAGCCCAGATGGAAAACAAACCTGAAGGTGCCGCCCTGTCGGAAGCCTGGATCGAACCCATTGAACCAGAGCAAAAACTGGATTTCAGCAGATCAGGCATTCAACATACCCGCATGCGTCAATTACGTCAGGGATCACTACCCATCCAGTATCAACTGGATCTTCACGGCTACAAGATTGAGGAGGCCAGGGAACTGGTATCAGATTTCCTGCTGTTCTGTCGTAATGAAGGCATGCAGTGCGTTCGAATTATCCACGGCAAATCACACCGTAGTGCAAATCGTCAAAACACACTGAAAAGCCATGTCAATCACTGGCTACGGCAGCTTCCGGAAGTTCTGGCATTCTGCTCAGCACCGCCTTCAGAAGGCGGGACAGGATCGCTTCTTGTGCTACTAAAGAGGAGAGTTTGATGAGCCTTACTGAGATTCGGCGCCGATCCTTCATAGCCTGCAACCGGGAGCGACGATGATCCATCAGACCAGTTGCCATGCACGTACAACGTCGTGTTCAGCGTCGAGCTGCCTCAGTGGTTGACTTCCAAATTCAACAGGCTGATCGACCCACTTTGCACTGAGTGTCTGCATCTCAACAGACTTTACTGCTGCTCCTGTCGTCATCGGCTCTCAATCCATTTAACCTGTTCCGTCCTTCAGCTTGAGGTAACAAAGCTACTACGACTTCTTCTGAATTCTGCCGCCCCATCGCAATGCCTCACGACACTGGTAGCCTGTGGCAGGATGGCAGACCTCCCGAGGTAACCCTTGCCAGACTGACAATGAACTTTCACCACCCAGTCATCGAGCCGCCACAGTGCGTAACGGAACAGCGCCATTTGGCGCTACGCGCGATACTCAGCGCACAAAACAAAACGGCCCACCTCCTGAGAGATGAGCCGTTTAATCATTTAAAGCTGACCGGGTCAGACTCTTACCAGCCTGTTTTCTCTTTCAGTGCCTGACCAATTTCTGCAAGTGAGCGAACGGTTTTAACACCGGCTTCTTCCAGAGCAGCAAACTTCTCATCAGCAGTACCCTTGCCACCAGAGATAATCGCACCTGCGTGCCCCATACGCTTTCCCGGGGGTGCAGTAACACCGGCAATGTAGGAAACAACGGGCTTGGTTACGTTCTCTTTGATGTAAGCAGCCGCTTCTTCCTCAGCAGTACCACCTATTTCACCGATCATAACGATCGCTTCTGTCTGCGGATCTTCCTCAAACAGCTTCAGAATGTCGATAAAATTGGACCCGGGAATCGGATCACCACCAATACCAACACAGGTAGACTGCCCGAAACCAAAGTCAGTGGTTTGCTTAACTGCTTCATAAGTCAGGGTACCGGAACGGGAAACAATACCGACTTTACCAGGCTGGTGAATGTGACCTGGCATGATACCGATCTTACACTCACCCGGTGTGATGACACCCGGGCAGTTAGGACCAATCAGGGTAACACCCAGCTCGTCACAACGAACCTTGCATTCCAGCATGTCCAGAGTAGGAATACCTTCAGTGATACAAACAATCAGCTTGATGCCGGCGTTGGCAGCCTCAAGTATGGAATCCTTACAGAAAGCAGCAGGTACGTAGATGACGGAAGCTTCAGCGCCAGTTTTAGCCACTGCCTCAGCGACAGTGTTAAATACAGGCAGACCCAAATGCTCCTGACCACCTTTACCCGGAGTGACACCACCGACCATCCGAGTACCATAAGCAATAGCCTGTTCAGAGTGAAAAGTCCCCTGAGAACCAGTAAAGCCCTGGCAGATTACTTTAGTCTCTTTGTTAATCAGGACGCTCATTCTTATTTACCCTCCGCTGCTTTTACTACCTGGCCTGCAGCGTCGGAGAGACTGCTTGCAGCGATGATGTCCAGTCCACTTTCAGCCAGCTTCTGAGCACCCAGTTCAGCGTTGTTGCCCTCCAGACGAACAACCACAGGCACTTCAACACCGACCTCTTTCACCGCACCGATGATGCCATCAGCAATCAGGTCACAACGAACGATACCGCCAAAGATGTTAACCAGTACCGCTTTAACACTGTCGTCAGACAGGATGATCTTGAATGCTTCACTGACACGTTCTTTAGTGGCACCGCCACCCACGTCCAGGAAGTTAGCAGGAGCGCCACCGGATAGCTTAACGATGTCCATGGTACCCATAGCCAGACCAGCGCCGTTTACCATACAACCGATGTTGCCATCCAGAGCTACATAGTTCAGTTCCCACTGAGCAGCGTGAGCTTCACGAGCGTCTTCCTGAGAAGGATCATGCATGGTCTTCAGGCGGGGCTGACGGTACAGGGCGTTGCTATCGATGTTCAGCTTGGCATCCAGGCAGTGTAGATCGCCAGCTTCAGTGATAACCAGTGGATTAATTTCCAACAGAGCCAGATCCAGATCCTGGAACAGTTTGGCCAGACCCAGGAAGATCTTGGTGAACTGCTTAACCTGGGTAGCGTTTAAACCCAGGTTGAAAGCCAGTTCACGCCCCTGATAGGGCTGAGCGCCTACCAAAGGATCGACTGTAGCCTTCAGAATCTTCTCTGGTGTTTCTTCTGCCACCTTTTCGATTTCTACGCCACCTTCAGTGGAAGCCATGAAAACGATGCGACGGGTAGAACGGTCCACAACAGCCCCCAGGTAAAGCTCCTGAGCGATGTCGGTGCAGTTTTCTACCAGAATCTTGCTAACCGGTTGACCATTTTCATCTGTCTGGTAAGTGACCAGGTTCTTGCCTAGCCACTTTTCAGCAAATTCACGGATTTCTTCCTTGGAGCTGACCAGCTTTACACCGCCAGCCTTACCGCGACCACCTGCATGAACCTGTGCTTTAACAACCCACTGATTTCCGCCAATTTGGTCTGCGGCCGCAGCTGCTTCTTCCGGTGTATCACAGGCAATACCTTTGGATACCGGCAGGCCATATTCAGCAAACAGCTGCTTGCCCTGATATTCATGGAGATTCATACTGAAGCTACCATTGTTGTTTTAATCAAGTTCCTACCCACATCCGTGGATAAAAGGTTTTTTTATTTCGACCCCTCAGGTGTCGAAATTAACTTCCTGGTCTGGCGCCTGTCCGACTGACTCATCAAAATCGGACCAGCCCTCAGACTTTCAGTTAGCGACGCTTGCGATTAGGAATATGAATCGCATGACCGTCTACAGCCAGAACCGCCTCGTGCAGAGCTTCACTCAGTGTTGGATGAGAGAAGATGGTCAGAGCCAGATCTTCAGTACTGGCAGCAAATTCCATGGCAATAACACCCTGCTGAACCAGTTCAGCAGCGCTCGGGCCTACTGCATGTACACCCAGAATACGATCGCTTGCCTTGTCTGCAATCACTTTAACCATGCCTTCAGTCTCGTTAGCCGCCAGAGCACGACCACTGGCGACGAACGGGAAGGTACCTGATTTGTAATCAACACCTTCGGCTTTCAGTTCCTGCTCGGTCTTGCCTACCCATGCAATCTCAGGGTGGGTATAGATCACAGAAGGAACCAGATCATAGTTCATATGGCCTTTCTGGCCAGCAATAATTTCGGCAACCATGATGCCTTCCTCACTGCCCTTGTGCGCCAGCATTGGGCCACGAACGACGTCACCAACCGCATATACACCCGGTACGTCAGTTGCACAATGATCATCTACAAAGATAAAGCCGCGCTCATCCATGTTCACACCACAATCTGCAGCGAGCAGGCTTTCGGTATATGGACGACGACCTACAGCAACAATCAATTTATCGAATACAACAACTTGTTCATTGCCGTTTGAATCCGCATAGGTAACGTGTACTTCCTTACCCTTGATCTCAGAACCCGTGACGCGGGCACCCAG
The DNA here is from genome assembly GCF_024606245.1 of Endozoicomonas sp. SESOKO2. NCBI lineage: Bacteria > Pseudomonadati > Pseudomonadota > Gammaproteobacteria > Oceanospirillales > Endozoicomonadaceae > Endozoicomonas > Endozoicomonas sp. SESOKO2. The sequence continues at coordinate 45 of NZ_JAHHPQ010000120.1, read as the reverse complement.
ACGGATGTCCAGCCCCTGCTTCTTGAAGATCTTCATGGATTCTTT